>CALMCK010000269.1 GCA_937862845.1 uncultured Burkholderiaceae bacterium
GCAATGACAAGAAAATTTTGGATATTTTATGACGCAGCGCAAAAAATAAACCCTTGCGTAACAAGGGTTTATCGTGCATTTACTGAGACTCAGCCAAGGCTCGACTCACTCAATCACGCCTCATGACACTGCGGCACATGCACGCCAAAGAGTGCTTGCGCCGCCACTTCGGCGTGGTGAGAATGACGTGGCCTGCTGCGAATAAATTTTTACTTCATTTTGACTTTGGTCGCAGACTTGCTCGCCGGTTTGCTGCTGATCGTTTTTGATGACGAACCTCGCGCAGACATCACGCTGGTGCCGAGCTCGTAGACGGACATGGCGTACATATAGCTCTTGTTGTAGCGTGTGATGGCGTAGAAGTTTTGTGAGCCGAGTACATAAAGCGTGGCTTTGTCGCCATTGGGCAAATCGATCAAGGAGAGCTTGGCGTCTGGCTTAATCGCGGCATCTGAACCCACGCCATATTCATTGATTTGGCGCAACGTCAGCGATGGCTGAATCGGTTTTTCGAGCAACTCTTTGAGTTTTGGGTGGTCGTTTAGGTATTCAACGTTGTACACCACGGGCTCGTTGGCAATCCAGCCGCCTTTTTGTTGGAGAAAATGCGCCACCGAGCCAATCACGTCAGCGGTGTTGTTGCGCAAGTCGACTTTACCGTCACCGTCAAAATCAACGCCGTAGTCGCGCCATGAGTCGGGCATGAATTGTGGCATACCGATGGCACCTGCATACGAGCCTTTAATTGAGCGCAGGGGCATTTTGTTTTCGCGTGCGAGGACGATGTACTCTTCGAGGAAGTTTTTATACTCGTCGGAGCGACGCGGGTAGTCGAATGCGACGGTGGTGAGCACGTCAAAGACGTTGGTCTCGCCCATGTATTTGCCATAAATGGTTTCAACGCCGATGATGCCGACGATGACATATTCTGGCACGCCGTATTTTTGCGTGGCTCTTTTGAGCGTGTCTGCGTTTTTATTCCAAAAATCAACGCCCGCTTTGATGCGAATCGGCTCGATGTAGCGTGAGCGATAGACGCCCCAGTTTTTTTTGTAGTTCGGATTCGGTTTGTCTTTTTCAAGCTGGGCCAGCACTTTGTCGAGCTTTTCGGCGTTGTCGAATTCTTTGAGCAACTCAGCCGAGTCGTAGCCATACTTGTCGTGCATGCTTTGCACGAATTTTTTCACGTCAGAGCGCTCGGCGTAGTTGTTGATGCTTTGCGCGTGTGCGGCACTGCCAAATGCGGCGGTGAGTGCGGTGGCGATGGTCAGTTTTTGTAATGTGTTCATGGTGTTTTCCTCTGGTTCAATCAATTATCAACGGCTGGCTCGTCATTTCGTTGACCCATTTCTGCGAAACGCAGCCAATGCGGGTAGGGATAAAAGTCCTCGATGTGGCCTGCGCGGATGCGCTCTTGATGTGTGCTCCAGTATTTCCAATCGAGCAAGTCGGCATGATAACGCATAAACACGTCACGCACTTCTGGGTCGGTCAATAAAAATTTGGAAAACTCTTCTGGAAACACGTCCAGTCGATCAACGGGATACCAAACTTCGCCCATGTCGTCGTCGGCGTCATAACGTTTCGGAATCGGTCGGAATTTACAATCGGTGAGGTATTCGATTTCGTCATAATCATAAAACACGACGCGGCCACCGCGCGTGACGCCGAAGTTTTTAAACAACATGTCTCCAGGGAAAATATTCGCCGCGACCATGTCTTTAATCGCATTGCCGTATTCGATGACCGCATTGTCTTTGCGCACTTTATCGCCGCGCTGCGTGGCGTCGTGCAGATACATATTAAGCGGCGTCATGCGGCGCTCAATGTAGACGTGGTTGATAATGACTTTGTCGCCTTCATAGTCGATTTCGGTCGGCGCGAGTTTGGTGATCTCGTCGATGAGCTCTTGAGAAAAACGCGCGCGAGGAAACGCCACATTGGAAAACTCCAGCGTGTCAGCCATACGACCAACGCGGTCATGGCGTTTCACCAACTGGTATTTTGCCTCAACAATTTCTTTATCGACCTCTTTCGGCGGCGAAATCACATCTTTAATCAACTTAAACACATACGGATACGACGGCAAAGTGAACACCAGCATCACCAAACCCTTAATCCCCGGCGCGAGCACAAAGTCATCGGTCGAGTGCTTTTGATGGTGCATGAAGTCACGGTAAAACAGCGCTTTGCCGTGTTTCTGCAAACCGATCATGCTGTACAATTCGGCCTTTGGTTTTTGTGGCAGCACGGTCTGTAAAAACTGCACCAACGCGCTGGGCACTTCACAGTCAATCATGAAGTACGCACGATTGAACGAAAACAACGAGCCCAAATGGCGGCCATTGAGCAAAATCGTGTCGGCACACAAACCGCCCGAACCGTCATCTCGCTCATGCAAAATCGGAATCGCGAACGGATGTTCATCATATCCATTGATGATTTTGCCGAGCAAATACGCGCCCTTGTTTCGGTAAAACAAAGTGCGCACCGCTTGAATCTGTAAGTTCGGATGCGCTTCAAACAATTGATTCGATGCCTCCGTCAAACGCGCCTCAATGCACGCCACATCGCGCGCCAAATCGGTGAAGGGCGTATTCAAACTCAAATCATCGAGCATCGCCGTGAGCGACTGTGTCCAGCCATCGCGGTTCGGATAATAGCTGTTGTAGGTCGTCGATTCCGCGTCGATGTATTCGGTCGACACCACGGGTCGAACAAACAGCATGTCGCTGTGGAAATACTCGCTTTTCAACACCTTGGTCGAGACCGAATTGAAAAACGTCTCGGCGCATTCAGGCTGATGATGCGTCATCAATAGTTCAACATACGCCGTTTTCACCGCCTGCCAAAATGCCAAATCATCGTGCGACACAGCAGTATTGGCCTCAATCGCCATCACAGTCTCTCGCACTCGCTCATCATAAAACGCGATTCGCTCCGCCGATAATTTTTGAATCTGCGGCCAATCGGCCTGCTCAAATGCGATTTTCGCCGCACGCGCGCATTCGCGAAAACGGATGTAGTGGCTGTTGAATCCATCGAGGATGAGGGCGGCGAGTTGGGTGGATTTTTGTGTCATGTTTTTTAATGGGAAAAGTGTGGTTTGCACGGGAAAAACATCGATTGTCAAAACTTAAAAGATACTTGACGGTTATTTTTGGTCACCTGCCCTCGGCTTGCGCTTGCGCCCGGACACCAATTTATCATAAACCGCATTCGGCACAAGGCGCATGATTTTCGCGAGCACGCCCATTTGCCATGGGATGACGGTGTAGGATTTTTGTTTGTCAATCGCAGCGACGGCGCGAGCGGCGAAATCAGTGGCCTGCATGAGAAATGGCATTTTGTAAGGATTCTCTTTCGTCATCGGCGTGTCGATGAAGCCAGGCAGTATCGTGGTGACTTTAACGCCGGTGTCGTGCAGCTCGACCCGCAGGCTTTCGCAGTATTGTACGACAGCCGCTTTAGACGCGCAGTAAGCGCCCGCTCCCGGTAGGCCACGGATGGCGGCGACGCTGGCGATGCCGACCAGTGTGCCTTTGCCTGCGTCCATCATGGGTTTGATGAAGGGGTGAAAGGTGCTGGCGGTGGCGAAGACGTTGGTGGATATGACTCGGCGAAATTGCTCGAGGTCATCAAAGTGTTCGGTGAGTGTGCCGACGGAGATGCCTGCGGCGGCGATGACGACGTCGGGTGTGCCGTGTTTGCCCATGAATTCGCGGGCGCAGTTGTGCAGATGGGCTTCGTCGTTGACATCGACGGCGTAGATTTCGTGGGTGCCTGCCAGTTTGCTGCGCAGGTCTTCGAGCGCATCGAGGCGACGGCCCACTAGGGCGAGCGTGGCGCCGTTTTGTGCGAACTGCTGTGCCATGGCGAGACCGAGGCCGCTGGATGCACCTGTGATGAATATTTTTTGCGTCATGAATGTGTCCTTAAACTGTGAACTCTGTTGAAGCTCGCACCGTTGAGTGGATTATTGAGCAGTGTACAATATTTATCACATTGCGGTGGGTCGCAAAGCCTGAGCTGTGTGCGATCGTCGCTTGTGACAAAAAACGCCGACAGTTTGGGTCGGCGTTTGTGTGCTTGATTAAACCGCTGTATTACTTGGGTGCAGCGGCTTTGTCCATTTCAATCAGTTTATTGACCACTTGCAATGTGCGCACAGACTCTCCGCCGACGAGGTATTTGCCGTTGACGATGATGGCGGGGACGCCTTCAATGCCGAAGCTTTCCACCATGCCTTTGACGGCGGCGATGTTGGCGTTGCTGTCAAAACCGCCGTATGCTTTGTCCCATGTGGCGGCATCGATGCCGTTGCTGGTGCCGAATGTTTTTGCGGCGGCGGCGTCATTAAAGGCTTGTGGGTTGAAGGCGAGCGCGTCAAATACTTTTGGGTCCAATTCTTCGTTTTTGTTCAAAGCTTTAATGGCAAAGTACATTTTTTGGTGAATGCCCGTTTGTCCACCCAAATCAACGTGGTAGCGGGTGAATTTCACGTCAGTGGGCAGTGTTTTTTTCCACACTTTAAGCGCGGGCTCGAGGCGGAAGCAATGCGGGCAGCCGTACCAAAAAAACTCGGTGACTTCTGTGGTGCCTGCGGCGACGGGTTGTGGATTGGCGATAAGTTTGTAGTCTTGCCCCGCAACGATGGTGAGGCCGTCGGTTTTAAACATCTCTGGGGTGTAAGTCACGGCATTGCTGCTTTTCGGGGGTGTGCTGGTGGCCGCTTCGGTTATGGCACCACTTTTATCGCAGGCGGCGAGGGCGATAATGGACAGGCTGACAAGAAGTGTTTTGATGAGTTTCATGCTGGTTTCCTATGGATTGAATTTTAACCGCGCTTTTGCGAACAAGGTCGCAGCGCTTGTGGCGCGTTACTGCTGAAGTAATTGGGTGATGAGTTGGTTGGCGCGTGGCACGGCATAATCAAGGTTGCCAGCGGGTATGGCGGCGCGGCCATTGATGACAATGACGGGCACACCGTTTAGGCCAAAGCGCTCGAAAGCGGCTTGGGCGGCGGCGACTTTGGCTTTGGTGGCGCTGCTGTTATATGCATTGCGCCATGCGGTGGTAGAAATGCCTTGCGCCCGCGCCCATGTGGCGATTGCGCTGGCGGTGGTGAGCTTTTTTTTGTTGCTGTGGATGTCCACAAACACTCGATGGTGCAGGTCAAGGCGACCAAGTGCTTCGAGTGTGAAATACAGACGTTGCTGCGCTTCGTCGTGTTCGGTGATGTCGACGGGCAAACGAATGAATGTCACATCGGCGGGCAACGTTTTCGCCCAACCATCGAGCTGCTGATGGATGGCATTGCAATGCGGGCAACCATACCAAAAAAATTCGACGACTTCGACTTTACCGACCGACTGCACGCGGCCAGGGCTGGAAACGGCTTCTAGGTCATCGGTGTTGATTGTCAATGCTTGCGACTCTACGGCGCGCGCGGCGCTCGGCACGGCGACGCTCAACAGCACTGCCAATGCGGTGGCACCGAGCACAGTGCGCATAACGTGTTTGAACATGTTCATTTAGTTGCCTGAGTTTGGAGCAGGTTTTGGCGTGACCGCTTTGGGTTTGCTGGGTTCGACGGTTTTGGTCGCTGGTTTGTCAACGGGCTTGTCGGTCGGCTTTTGCGTGGTTTTGGTGTCAGGCTTTTTATCGTTTGAGCCATTAATCATGGCGGCCAACGGGTCATTTTCTGGGGTTTTTACCGCAGCGGCTTTGCCTGTTTTTGGCGCAGCGGGCACTGCGCCACCCGTCAATGCACCAACGCCATCGCCGGGTGAGGCGGGGACGTTGTCACTCGGATCGAGCGGCAGTGGTGGCGCGCCATACAGCGGTGCATTGGGGTCAGTCGATTGTCCGTTTGACTCCAAAGTGGGCTGGTTGCCTAAGTTTTTAAATGGTCCGCCTTCGTCATTCATCGCAAAATACACCGCCGCCAGTGCAGCGATGAGGCCAACGACAATACCAAGACCGACATTGAGCAGCATGCCGCCGTGTTGACGGTGGTTGGGCGTGTTTTGGGTTGATGTGTTCATGGTGTTTGGTTTTCTGTTGTGTGTTAAATGGTGGCGAGGCACAGACTAGGACACTGGCTGTGTGGGCCAACTCGATAATCATAACGCATTACATGCGTGTCGGTGCACCCACGCCCAGTAATTTTAACCCATTTGCTAGCACGTCGCGCGCACTACTGAGCAAAAGCACGCGAGCGACTTTAAGTGCAGCATCGTCTGTGAGCACGCGCTCGGTTTTTGAGCCGCAGAATCCGTGCACTGCGCCCGCGAGGTCTTTGAGGTAAAACACGACATGGTGCGGTGCAAGCTCATTGGCCGCGGCGGTGAGTGTGTCAGGGTATTCGCTCAATAATTTCATCAAATGCGTTTCGGTCTGCGCGGTCAGCGGTGCGAGCGCTGCGGCATCTGCGGCCTGCTCAGGCACTGCGGCTTTTTCAAGTATCGAGCAAATCCGCGCGTGCGCGTATTGCACATAGTAAACGGGGTTTTCATCAGACTGACTGATGGCGACATCGACGTCAAAAATGAATTCGGTGTCGGCCTTGCGCGAGAGCAATGTGAATCGCAGCGCGTCGCGGCTGGTCCACTCGATGAGTTCGCGCAGCGTGACATAGCCACCCGTGCGTTTGGAGACTTTGACTTCCGCGCCGTCTTTCATCACCATGACCATGGTGTGCAATAGATAATCAGGGAAGTTCGGCGCGACGCCCACATCCATCGCTTGCACGCCTGCGCGCACGCGTGAAATCGTGCCGTGGTGGTCAATGCCTTGCACGTTGATGACTTTGGTGAAGCCACGCGACCATTTATTAATGTGGTACGCGACGTCGGGCACGAAGTAGGTGTAACCACCGTCTTTTTTGCGCATCACGCGGTCTTTGTCATCGCCAAAATCCGTCGTGCGCAACCACAGTGCGCCGCCATCCTCGTATGTGTGGCCATTGTCTGTCAATCGCGCCACGGTTTTTTCGACATCGCCCGTGCTGTACAAAGACGACTCTAAAAAATAATGGTCAAACTTAACGCCAAACGCCTGCAAATCCAAATCCTGCTCATGGCGCAAATACGCCACCGCAAATGCTTGTATCCCCGCAAGGTCCGCCACATCCGCACTGGCAGTGACCGCGCGACCATCGGCAACGACGGTTTTACCCGCCATAAAGTCCGCAGCGATTTCTGCCACGTATTCGCCATTGTAAAAAGCCTTGCTTTCTGGATTCTCAGGATCAGTTGGCCAGCAATCGTCACCGGGCTTAAAACCTTTTGCGCGCAGCTGAGTTGACTTGGTCAATGTCGCAATCTGCACGCCCGCGTCATTGTAATAAAACTCACGGTGCACATCAAAGCCCTGCGACGCCAACACATTGCCCAAAATATCGCCAATCGCCGCTTGCCGCGCATGACCGATGTGCAGCGGCCCTGTCGGATTCGCGCTGACGAACTCCAGCATCACGTGTTCACCCGCATGCGCATTGGACAGCCCATAAGCCGCAGGGTTATTTAAAATCACCCGCACCACCGACTGCTTCGCCGCATCGGTCAAACGAATATTCATAAAACCTGGCCCTGCGATTTCGACCACTGCGATGTCATCATTGGCGGGCAGATTGTCTATCAACGACTGAGCCAACGCGCGTGGATTCGTGCCGAGTTTTTTGGCCAACTGCATCGCCAGATTACACGCCACATCGCCATGCGATGCATCGCGCGGTCGCTCGAGCACAATCGCTTGCGCCGCCGCATCAAAATCAGCGGGCGCAACAGCGCGCAACGCTTGGGAAAAAGAAGAGGTGATGCTGGATTTAATCGCGGCGAGCATAATGACTTTTAGAAAAAATGAATAACAACGGCAAAACTGTTGTAAAAATGAAATAAAATGAGCGCTTATTATAACCGCAGCGCCGCTAAAACGCTGTTTTTTCACCACCGCGCACCAAAAACCCCTCACGAAACCATGGATTGCGACACAATAGCGGTTGCTCGCACCTGTTGATTGTCAACCTTAACTGATCGGCCCACCCATCATGTCCACACGCCACATTGTCCGCATCGCCCCATTGCACACCAGTATTTTATTCACCTTGATTTACTGCTTGGTGGCTGTACTTGTCGTATTAACAGGCTCTGTTTTTTTGGCCATCGAAGGCGGCCTAACCGACGTCATGACCAGCTTGACCAACAGCATTGACACTTTGCTCGCGGGTGCATTGCTCAATATTTTATTTGTGTTTTTAATTTCGTTGCTGATCTCCGGCGTGTACAACCTGCTCGCCAAACACCTCGGCGGCATTGAAATCACGCTGGACGATGATTGACACAACACCCCTCAATTAAAAATCGCCAAGCATAGCTTGGCGATTTTTAATTGACACTCAATGAGTCCGAACCCTATTTGTTTCTGTTTGTTACCAATTGGGATTGGAGTATTACCCTTAC
>CALMCK010000270.1 GCA_937862845.1 uncultured Burkholderiaceae bacterium
GGCGCTGCTGTCTTTGTTCGAGGCGGCGGCTTTTTTCTTGGCTTTTTCGAGCAGTATGCTTGACTGTTTGCTGCTGTGCTGAAAGGCGGGATGAAAGCGCGAGAAGTCTGGCAAAGGTGGCAATTCTTTCGTGAGCGATTGCACACGTTTAACGTGTATGCGTTTTTCAACCGCGCTCATGTCCTCGACACGCTCGTCAATTTCTTGGGCGATTTTGACCAGCACTTCGATGAGGTAGGCGACCGACGAACGAGTGGTGCCGATGTTGGTCATAAACAACACAGTGTTGCGACTGGTTTTGTTGATTTGAATGCCGTATTTGTCCATCAAGTATTTGTTTTTAAATGTATCGCCATCTATTCCAGTCGCGCCAATCACCAGTGTGAGTCGCGATGGATCGGATGCGAATTCGTCCTCTATCCACGCTTTTTCCATATTGGCCCAACCCTTCTCCACGCTGTAGTACGCATCGACACCAGAAGTGCGGTACTCGGCGGGAATCATGTCGGACACTTTGAGAAAAGAAAAATACTTGCTGATCAATGGGTGTGAGGTGATGCGCTCGCGCAGCGTCATGGCGAGGTCCACTTGGCGCTGCACGAGCTCATAACCTTCGAGCTCGACCTGACGACGGCCAACGTCGAGTGAGGCAAGAATCTGATAGTTCGGCGAGGTCGAGGTGTGCGTCATGTAGGCTTCGTGAAAAGCCTCTTCGGTTTTGTCTTTGAAGTCCTGATCCCACACGTGAATCATTGAGCCTTGGCGCAAACTGGTCAATGTTTTGTGCGTGGAGTGTGTCGCGTAGACGCGCACACGGGCTTTGGCGGGGTCGGGCAGAAGGCGTGTGTTGAGCACTTTTTCTTCGTCGTCCCAGTCGGCTGGCGTCATGCTGGCGGCGAATGTTGCGTATTTTTTTTGGTAGTCGGTATCTTTGAATCGTGCTTTGAGTTTCGCGGCGGTCGCCATCGCGGTGCGGTGGCGATAGGTCGGGTGAAAATGCGCGAAGGCAAACCACGCTTCGTCCCACAAAAACACGAGGTCCGGTTTAATCGCCAAACATTCTTCCATGACGCGCTCGACGTTGTACACCACGCCGTCAAATGTGCAGTTGGTCAACAGCACCATGCGCACGCGGTGCAGTGTGCCTGCTTTTTTGTACTGCAACAATGTGCGTTTTAAATCGCGCACCGTGACAGCGCCGTACATCGAGTATTCATTCAACGGGTAAGAATCGAGGTAAGCGACGTGCGCGCCTGCGAGCACCATGCCGTAGTGATGTGATTTGTGGCAGTTGCGATCGACGATGACAATGTCGTCTGGCTTGACGATGGCTTGCACGACGATTTTATTGGCGGTCGATGTGCCGTTGGTGGCGAAAAATGTTTTCTTCGCGCCAAAGGCACGTGCGGCGTATTCTTGCGCGAGCTTGAGCGGACCGACGGGTTCGAGCAATGAGTCCAAGCCACCGCTGGTGGCGGAGGTTTCGGCCATGAACACATTCATGCCGTAAAACTGCGCCATGTCCTGTATCCAGCTCGAGTTCATAATCGATTTGGCGCGCGAAATCGGCAGTGCGTGAAACACGCCGGTCGGTTGCGTGGAGTATTTTTTTAGCGCGTTAAAAAACGGTGTGTTGTAGCGCTCGCCAATGCCTCGGTAAATGGACGTGTACAACTCGGTGTCGTCCTCGTCGCGGAAAAACACGCGCTTAAATACCTCACCGACCTTCGCACCGACCTCTGCCGCCGACACGTCGGTGACCAGATACAAATCCATCTCAGGGCGCAAATTATGAATCTGCTTGCCCAGCATAATGCCGCGCTCTGACTCTGGCAGTCGGCTCACCTGCTCTGTGTCGAGCCCTGCGAGCATCTCATGCACGAAGTCGAGTTGATACTCTGATTTAAATGGAAACTGATGGCGAATGATGCAGGCTTGCAAATTAAAGTTAAACAAGGTCGCAATCATCGCGTCCTCAAACGTCGGCGCCACCACCACATCATAAATAAACAGGTCTTCGCTGCGGCGCGAACGAATGATGCGTTGACGCAAAGCGTCGTGCTCATCTGAGGTCAAATCATCCACCACCAACACTTCAAAGTACGGCTTTGAAATCTGCTGCTCGCGCTCACGCTCCTCTTCTGCGACGATGTCGATGGACTCAGGCGCTTCATCGACATCAAACTCACGGTGACGATAGGTTTTGTCCGCGAGCATGCGGTTGATGCGTCGCACTGCTTTCGCGACGCGCACATAATCTTCGGTTTCAAACCAGCGCACGATTTCACTGAACAAACGGCGCCCTGGAAATGCCCAATAACCCTCAATCGGTGCGAGTAAGCTCAACACCGCCGCGACTTTTTCGCGTTGTTTGTCGAACGCCGCCGCATTGTCAGACTTGGTCTCAAGTAAGCGACCCATGCAGTCATTCAAAGTCGTCCAACCATCATCGCGCATTTCCCAGACACTGCGGTATTTATTCAAAGACAGCGCGGGGGCTTTGGTTTTGCTCATGTGTTGCTCCTGTGTTTTTATAGGTTACTCGTTCATTTGCCATTCGATGCTCGATAAAAAAACGCGCGTTTACTCACGCGCGTCTTCTGTCCATCAACCCATCGGGCCACTGATTTCCATATTTTTGCCATATGGGTCGCTCTCGATGTCATCACTCAATGCTTCGTTGAGGTTGCGACCTGATTTTTTAAGTGGGCCCAATGTGTTGAGATACGCATCAGAGGCCAGCGTGCGGTCATACACGTTAAACGCCACGGGCCGATCACGGAAAGATTTGAGCACTTGTCCCAAGCCGCGCAAACCCGTCTCGCGTTCGCGACGCACCTTGCCCAAGTCGACTTGCACCGCCATGATTTCTGGCATGGTCGATGCCTGATGCACGACATAACCCGCGCAGTCAATCACACAGGATTGCCCCACGCCGCCATCGCCAACGCCATTGACGTCAAAGAAATACGCTTGATTCTGTGCCGCTGCGGCGCGGCACATGGCCAACTCGACTTCACGGTCGATCGTGTCGGTCATGGTCGGGTGGATAATCACCTCAGCGCCCATCGCCGCGAGCGTGCGCGTGGTCTCTGGAAACCACATGTCATAGCAAATCGACATGCCAATGCGCGCGACACCGGGAATATCAAACACGACAAAGCGATCGCCCGCCGCAATGCCCTGCTCATACGGGTAAAACGGAAACATTTTGCGATAGCGATCGACCACAATGCCTTCGGGTGAAATAATCGGCGTGGTGTTGTAAATTTTGCCATCGAGCTTTTCAAACATGGTGCCAGGAATCAACCACATGCCGTATTTGGCCGCAATCGCTTGCAAGCGGTTCTCCGCTTCGCCCGGCATGGTTTGCGCGTGTGCGGGGTTTGAGCCAAACACACACAACTCGGAGAACACCATCACGGTCACCCATGGAAAACGTTTGCGCACATGCGAGACATAGCGCTCCATCATGTCGATGTTGTTTGCGATGGCTGAGACAGGCATCTGTATGCCTGCGATTCCTAACATGGTCATGCAAGTCCTTTGGTTGTGCGTTGTTTCGTCGTTTCGGCGAGGAGCTGTTTATTTTGTCCCTTTTTATTTAAGGCTGACACGGTGTTCGCTTGCGCGGTACGTTGTTCTTAGAAGCCTTGAATTCATTGACTTGGCGAAACATATAAACAGCCAGTTTACCCGTGGGCACAGAATGCGTCAATGCCTTTTCTGACCATGCCAAAGAAAAACACGACGAGCGTCGTGTTTGTGTTGTTCAATCGGCTGACTCTGTTGATGAACCGATTTTTCTGTCCCTGTTTCGAGTCAGAGTTTTGGCGGCATCATTTGTTTGTCGTAGCGCCATTTGGCAATCCGCCAGTCGATTTGCGCCACAACGGCACCCAAGAAACCATACAACGCAACCGTTCGCGGTGAAATCTGCTCGTCGCCGAAATACTGAATGATGGTGATGAGCACGGCGACCATGGCTGCGGTGCTAAACACATAACGCCACTGGCCTTTTTCTTGCAGTTTTTGAAAGCGCACAACTTGTGGGGATGCCATTGGGATTGCCTTTTAAATCAACCAAGGCCAGCACTCAGCTGGCCTTGGTTGAATGATTGATGATTCAATAATTAAATATCGATGTTGTTCACATACACCGCATTTTCTTCGATGAATGCACGGCGTGGCTCGACATCGTCGCCCATCAATGTTGAGAAAATCTGATCGGCGGCAATAGCGTCCTCGATGCGAACCTGCAACAAACGGCGGGCAGACGCATCCATGGTGGTTTCCCAAAGCTGCTCGGGGTTCATTTCGCCCAGTCCTTTATAACGCTGTTTGGTGATGGATTTTTCAGCATCCTCGAGCAACCACTTCATGGCTTGATGGAAGTCTTTCACTTTGGCACTGCGCGCTTTCTCGCCCTCACCACGGGTGACGGTGACCCAGCTGTCGGCCGATTGGCTGGCGATGTGTTGGGCAAACAACTCTGCATTTCTCTCTAAAGCCAAATAATCCGCACCATGTGTGAACTCTTGCGTTAAATACGTTAACTTAACATTGCCAAAATGGCGGCGATGAATCATGAGACGTGGCGCACCGTGGCTGTCTTCTTGCACTGTGACATCGAGTTTCACATCGGCTTGATGGTTGAAATAGTCTCGCAACTGTTGTGCCGATTGAGTCGCTTGATCTGTGTCGGATAAGTTAATTTTTAAACCATCCGCAATCGCGCGCAACACGATGGGCTCATGCGAGGCAGACAAACGTCGAACAATGGTTTCGGATTTTTGGTATTGGCGAGCAAGCTCCACCAACGTGTCGCCTGAGATGCTGGCACCTGCGTGGGTGTCCATCTGCGCTTTTTCGAGGGCGATGCCGAGGATGTATTGATTGAGCTGCGCATCGTCTTTGATGTATTGCTCGTGTTTGCCTTGCTTGATTTTATACAGTGGCGGTTGTGCGATGTAGATATGGCCACGCTCGACCAGCTCTGGCATTTGACGATAAAAGAAAGTGAGCAACAAGGTGCGAATGTGGGCGCCGTCGACGTCTGCATCGGTCATGATGATGATGCGGTGGTAGCGCAGTTTTTCGATGTTGTAATCGTCTTTACCAATACCTGTGCCCAGCGCGGTGATGAGTGTGACCACTTCTTGGCTGGACAGCATTTTGTCAAAACGGGCTTTTTCGACGTTGAGAATTTTACCTTTGAGTGGCAAAATCGCTTGAAATTTTCGCTCGCGGCCTTGTTTGGCCGAACCGCCTGCGGAGTCACCCTCGACAATGAACAATTCGCACAGCGATGGGTCTTTTTCTTGGCAATCGGCAAGCTTACCCGGTAGGCCAACGCCGTCAAGCACACCTTTGCGGCGTGTCATTTCGCGGGCGCGACGGGCGGCGTCACGCGCACGGGCGGCATCGACGATTTTATTGCAAATGGTTTTGGCTTCGACTGGGTTTTCTTGCAGAAAATCTGACAGGCCTTTGGCGACCAATTCTTCCACAGGCAAGCGCACTTCAGAGGAAACCAGTTTGTCTTTGGTTTGCGATGAAAACTTTGGCTCGGGGACTTTGATGGATAAAATACACGTGAGTCCTTCGCGCATGTCATCGCCAGATGTTTCAACTTTGGCTTTTTTGGCAAAGTCGTTTTCTTCGATGTATTTATTCATCACGCGGGTCATGGCTGCGCGCAAACCTGTGAGGTGGGTGCCACCGTCGCGTTGGGGAATGTTATTGGTGAAGCATTGCACCGATTCGTTGTAGCTGTCATTCCATTGCATGGCGACGTCGACGGAGACATTGTCTTTTTCACCGACGGCATGAAAAATCTTTGCGTGCAGTGTGCTTTTTGAGCGGTTGACGTATTCAACAAAACCGGCCATACCGCCGCTGAATGCAAATTCTTCTTCTTTGTTGTTGCGTAAATCAATCAAGCGCATTTTGACGCCATTGTTTAAAAATGACAGCTCGCGGATGCGTTTGGATAAAATTTCGTAGTGGAAAGTCACGTCACCAAAAATCTCGGTGCTGGCCAAAAAGTGAACTTTGGTGCCTTTTTTGGTGGTGTCGCCGACAACGTCCAAAGGCGCGACGCGCTCGCCGTTGTTGAACTCCATGCCGTGCTCTTTGCCATTGCGATAAATCGTGAGCTTGAGCCAGTCAGACAATGCATTCACAACAGAAACACCGACGCCATGTAAACCGCCCGATACTTTGTAGCTGTTTTGATCGAATTTACCACCCGCGTGCAATTCTGTCATGACGATTTCGGCAGCGCTGCGGTTGAATTCATCTTCTTTGTGAATGTCTGTCGGGATGCCACGACCGTTGTCAGAAATAGAAATTGAGTTGTCTGGGTGAATCGTGATGACGATGTCGTCACAGTGTCCCGCCAGCGCTTCGTCAATGGCATTGTCCAACACCTCAAACACCATGTGGTGTAAGCCCGTGCCATCACCTGTGTCGCCGATGTACATACCGGGACGCTTGCGCACGGCTTCTAAGCCTTTGAGCATTTTGATTGAGTCCGCGCCGTATTCGGCTGCTGGTTGCAGGTTCGGTGTTTCTGTCACTTCTGGTGATTGTTCAGCGTTGGCTGTCATGTGTATCCTAGTTGTTGAAACGGTGGTGCTTGAAATCTAAAACTGTGTGTTTGAATTTAAATGTTTGATTTAAATTCGCATGGGCATGACAACATATTTAAATGTGTCATCGTCCTCAACTGTGATCAAAACGCTTTGGTTGGCGCTTTGGCCCAAGTTGATCACGATGTTGTCTGTTTTTTGGTGAGACAGAACGTCCAATAAATACGTCACATTAAAACCGATGTCGAGTGGTTCGCCGCTGTACTCGATGTCGAGCTCTTCCAGTGCGTTTTCTTGGTCGGTGTTCGTTGAGCTGATTTTAATCGCGTTGTTTTCGATCAGGCAGCGAACCCCTTTGAATTTTTCGTTGCTTAAAATCGCGACGCGTTGCAGGGATTGTTGCAGGACTTGACGGTTAATCACCACTTGTTTTTCATAATCAGTTGGGATGACTTTTTGGTAGTCAGGGAATTTTCCTTCTACCAATTTTGATGTCAACTCAATTTGATTGAACGTGAAGCGGATTTGGTTGTTCGACATTTCGATTTGGATGTCATCGTCGGTTTCTGTCAGCAGACGTTGTAACTCTAAAACCGTTTTGCGTGGCAGAATCAATTCTTTTTTGGCATCGATGCTTTGCTCGTTCACCATGCTGGCGTAGGCCAATCGGTGGCCATCGGTGGCCACCGCTGCAAGCACACTGCCGTCTAAAATTAACAACAAGCCGTTGAGATAATAACGGATGTCTTGGACAGCCATGGCGTATTGGATTTTATTGAGCAGGTTTTTGAATTCTTTTTGTTTGAGTGTGATGTTGTGTGTGAATTCACCTGTTTTGGCCATTTCTGGGAAATCATTGGCGGGCAATGTTTGTAAATTGAATTTACTTTTTCCTGATGTGATGGCGATTTTGTTGTCTTTTAAGTTCAAAGCCACGTCTTTTTCATCAGACAGTGCTTTGAGAATGTCGAGCAGTTTTTTGGCGTTAACGGTGGTGTCGATGTCACCATCAACGGAAGACATTTCAATCTGTGTTTTGATTTGAATTTCAATGTCTGTGCTGGTGAATGTGATGTTTTGGTTGTTTTTCTTAATCAAAACATTGGCCAGCACGGGTAAGGTATGACGACGCTCAACAATACCACTGACAATTGAGAGCGGGTTGAGAAGCTGGTCTTTGCTGCACTTTAATAGTTCCATAATATAAATCCTTTTTATACCTTACTTTTATTAACTAAACGTGTTTTTGTGGATAAGTCGATTTTTTGAATTAAAACAGTATTTTAACGCAGATTTAAGCTGTGGATGAATTGTTTGTATGTTTACAATTCAAGCATTGGACATCAAGTTGTTCTATGTTATCCACAGCGTCACTTTCAAAAAACAACCAGTTATCCACAGCTTATCCTTTAATGTTTGTTCATTAAACCCTTTGTTGTTAACCTTTAATCAATTGGCCCAATAATTTCAATTCATGGTGTAGTTGGGTATCGCCGCGCTCTTGTTCGGTGATTTTTCGCACGGCATGCAATACCGTGGTGTGGTCGCGGCCCCCAAATCGCTCACCAATCTCGGGCAAACTTTTTTGAGTGAGCTCTTTGGTGAGGTACATGGCGATTTGGCGTGGGTGGGCGATGTTTCTGGGCCGTGCTTTGGAGTGCATGTCTGATATTTTAATTTTATAAAAATCAGCGACGACTTTTTGTATCATCTCCACACTGATGTGTTCTTGATTGTTGTTCAATAAATCTTTTAACGAAGCCTTTGTGCCTTCAAGCGTTATTTTTTGCTTGTTAAAACGAGCGTAAGCAATCACTTTACGAAGTGCACCTTCAAGCTCACGGACGTTGGTGCGCAGCAGTTTGGCCATGAAAAAAGCGACGTCCTCGGGCAGATTGACCTTTTCGAGCTCCGCTTTTTTAAGCAAAATTGCGACGCGCATCTCCAACTCAGGCGGTTCGATTTCGATGGAAATCCCTGACTCAAAGCGCGAACGCAGTCGTTCTTGTATGCCTTCAAGGGCTTTTGGGTAACGATCGGAGGTGATGATGATTTGCTTGTTGTCGCGTATTAATTTTTTAAACAGTTTGAAAAAAGCCACTTGCGTGCCTTCTTTATTGCCGTCACCGAAAAATTGAATGTCGTCAATCAGCAGCATATCAAGGTCTTGATAATACTGTTTAAACTCTTCAAAACGGTTGTTTTGGTAGGCCTTAACGATTTCACTGACGTAGGTGTTGGCAAACAAATAGCGCACGTTTTTATCAGGGTTGTGCTCTAAAAAAGCATTGCCGATGGCGTGCATTAAATGGGTTTTGCCCACGCCGACACTGCCATAGATGAAAAACGGGTTGTATTTTTTACCCGGTTGCTCAACGACTTCAAGCGCCACCATTTTGGGCAAGTTGTTGGCCTTACCAGAAACGAGGTTGTCGAAGTTCAAACCAGCATCCAAATGACTTTGGTGTTTGTTGATTTTTTTGGCCTTGGGCGCGTTCACATCGGCCGTGACAATTGCTTCAAGCACATCAGAGACGTGTGTGGCGGCTTGCTTCATCGATTTATTGGGTGAAAGCGCTGGGGTGACGGTTGCTTTTGCTTTAATGCTGAACACCACTTGTACTGGTTTGCCCCAGTATTCTTGCGCGAGACTTTGAAAGCGCTCGCCAAATTGTTTGGCCACGGCATCCGCTTTAATGCGACTGGGCGCGAGGATGCGCAAGGTTTGCGCGTCCTCGTCAAAGTGCTCTGCAGACAAAGGGGTGATCCACGCTTTAAACTGTTGCGGGGTCAACTCTTTTTGCAGTTGGTGTATGCATGCTTGCCAAAACAACAACATGTGGGCACATCCGATGGTTAAATTTGAGAAATGAGACAAATGACCCACGAGAAGGTCGTGGGTGGCGTTTTGCGTCTGCTCTGGGTTGATTTTGTGTTTGAATGGACACGAGTGGAAGGAAAACTCAAATGTGAACTCAAAAAATAATAAGGCATTTTACACTTATTTACGACACTCCAAAGAGAGTTATCCACAGATTTTTCAATAAAAGAGCGACTGTTTCGCTAAACTCTTGCTTTTATGCGGGAAATCAGGTTTAATACTAGGCTCTCTGGGGCTTTTTTAAATTTTTACTTTAATATGACTTAAAGCAGCCGTATTTCCAACCGAATTCTTTTAGTTTTTTAGGCAGAACGCAATGAAACGCACATTCCAACCTTCAGTAGTCCGTCGTAAACGCACCCACGGTTTCCGCGCCCGTATGAAAACCCGCAGTGGCCGCGCTATTTTGAACGCGCGCCGCGCCAAAGGCCGCACACGTTTGGCCGTTTAATCAAACAAACGAGCAACGCCTTTATGACGACGGCACCCCAAGGCTTTGGGCTGCCTACCTCGCGTAAAATACTCAAAGCGGATGCCTATGCATCCGCTTTGCGCATGCGTGTGTGCGCGCAGACAGCAGATTTTGCGCTGCATTTTTGCGCCACATCGCGCCGATTTCCTGCGCCGCTGACACAAGCATGGGCCCAACTTGGTTTGGTCGTCCCCAAAAAACTCGCCAAACGTGCGGTTCTGCGCAACATCATTAAAAGACTTGCACGAGAGCACTTCCGTTTGCGTGCCGACACCCTGCCTCAAGGTTTGTGGGCGGTGCGTTTGCGCAGCAAAGTCTCACAGTTGCCGCGCACAGACGCTCAAAAGAAAGCATGGGTGGCTCAATTGCATGAGTTGTTTGATGCCGGCCAAGCGTTTGCGCAGCAACGGGCCGACGCAAAAGCCAATACAAACCTGAAAGAGCCTTCGTGAAGCGCATCCTCATTTTATTGGTTCGCGGTTATCAGCTCATGATCAGCCCGTTCACTGCAAATCATTGCCGTTTTCACCCGACCTGCTCGCGTTACGCCATCATCGCGATTGAGCGTCATGGCCCGTTGCGTGGTACTTGGCTGGCGATGAAGCGCATTGGCCGTTGTCGCCCTGGTTGTGAGCCGGGTTTTGATCCTGTGCCGACGCTGGAAGAGTATCAAAAGAATCGCCAACACAAAGCGCGCTAAAAGCCCGCGCGCAGCCTGCATCCTTGTTATAATTGCCTGTTTTTTTAACCCCAATGACGGAGGTTTCTGAAATCCTATTTATCTTGTTTTCATTTTGATTTAATAGACGTCAGAAACGCCTTTATTTTTTGCAAGAGAATTTTTGAATGAAAAACCTGTCATCACGCACCATTCTTTGGTTGGTCTTTAGCGCATCTATTGTGATGCTTTGGCAACAGTGGAACACTGCGCATGCGCCATTGCCCGTCGCCGCGACATCGACCAGCACAGCGTCCAATGCAAGCTCTGTCAATACAGCCACCGCTTCTGCCACGCCGGCCAGTACAGCAGTACTGCCGACCAATCTCTCGGTCAAGCCTGCGGGTCAATCGATTGTCATGAAAAATGACAAAATCAGTTTGAAGGTCAACACTGAAGGTGGCGTGATTGAATATGCTGAGTTGCTCGATTACCGCGACTCAAAAGACAAAACCATAAATGAAGTGCTGTTCACGACAGAGAACAACCGCATTTATGTCTCGCGCTCGGGTGTGATTGATAACAACGCAGCCAATAACATCGACCACAAAGCGGTGTTCACCGCCAGCGCGACAGAGGCCGTGCTGCAAGAAGGCGCGAACGACGTGAGCTTGGTGTTAACGTCATCAAACAGCGGTGTTAAGCTGACCAAAACCTACACCTTGCACCGTGGCAGTTATGTGCTTGATGTCAATCATGAAATCGACAACATCGGTGCGACAGCCATCCAGCCGCAAGTGTATTTGGATTTGACGCGTGACTCGGTTGATTTGGACAAATCGTTTTTTTACAGCACTTACAATGGTCCTGTGATTTACAACGCCGAAGACAAGTTTAATAAAGTGGCTTTCAGTGACATCTTAAAAGGCGACGCAAAATTCACGGCCAATGCCGACAATGGCTGGACGGGTATGTTGCAACATTACTTTGTTTCTGCATGGGTTTTACCAAACAATGAGGTGCGCGCTCGTGAGTTTGCCGTGGCTGCGCCGAAAAAAGATGACAAAGAGCAGGTCTACAGTGTGCGTCAAATCATCCCTGTGGGCAGCATCGCACCAGCGGCCAAAGCGCAACTCGCAACGCAACTGTATGTCGGGCCACAAGACCAGCAGGTTTTGGGTGCATTGGCGACAGGCTTGGAGCGCTCGGTGGATTATGGTTGGGCGACTTTGATTGCCACGCCGATTCATTGGGTGATGACCTTCATTCATCAATTCATCCCAAACTGGGGCTGGACGATTGTTGTGTTGACGATTTTGATGAAACTCGCGTTGTTCCCGCTCACGGCAGCGAGCTATAAATCCATGGCAAAAATGAAACTGCTTGCGCCACGCTTGAAGGCCCTGCAAGAAACGCACAAAGACGATCGCATGAAAATGAATCAAGCGACCATGGAGCTGTATAAGTCTGAAAAGGTCAATCCAGCGGGTGGTTGTTTGCCGATGTTGATTCAGATGCCCGTGTTTTTGGCGCTCTACTATGTACTGCAATCTGCCGTTGAAATGCGTGGTGCGCCATGGTTGGGTTGGGTTCAAGATTTGTCATTGCCCGATCACTTTTACATTTTGCCCGCATTGATGGTGGTCACGATGTTGGTGCAAACCCGCCTGAATCCCAAACCGGCCGACCCGATGCAGGCGAAAATGATGACGTGGATGCCTTTGATTTTTGGTGTGACCTTCTTCTGGTTCCCCGCTGGTTTGGTGCTGTACTGGGTGGTCAGCAACACCTTCTCGATTTTCCAGCAGCATTTCATGAATAAAAAGTTTGGCATCAAAGACTCATTAATTCCTTTAAAAGAAGAGTCATAAATCTCATAGGCAACCAACAAAAACATCGGCGAACTTAGGTTCGCCGTTGTTTTATGGGTCTTT
>CALMCK010000271.1 GCA_937862845.1 uncultured Burkholderiaceae bacterium
ATTGCAGGCATCAGCATCTCCAAAATCTCAGGACAAGAAAGTGGGCCGTCGGGTACAAACAAACAACTGGTTTACAACATTCAAGGTCCTGATTTAAATAAATTAGAGGCTTATGGCAAAGAAGCCATCGACAGGCTTAAATCTGTTTCTGGCGTGGTTGATTTAGAGTCCTCTGTGGCGGAAAAAAAACCCGCCATGGATTTAAAACTCGATGCCCAACGCGCAGCTGATTTAGGGGTCAACACCGCTGGATTGGCGAGCACGCTTTCGGGTTTGATTACGGGTAAAAGCGCCGGCACGTGGCGCGCACCGAACGATGAGGATTACGATATTTCACTGCGTCTCTCTCGGGCCGAGCGCGCCGAGCCGTCTGACATTGCCAATCTGCGCATCGCCAGTGCGCTGACGGGAGCGGATGGTGCGCCCGTGCTTGTGCGAGTGGGTGATGTGGCGACGATTGAGCAAGGTGAAACGGCCAATGAAATCGTGCGGCAAAATTTAATCCGCCAAATCCAAATCGACGCCAACCCATCGGGGCGCAACGCTGGTGAAGTCGGTGCGGACATGGAGGCGGTGCTGTCTAAAATGAGTTGGGAAAAAGGCTATCGCTACCAAGTCGCAGGCTCTTCGCAAGACATGGCCGAGTCGGGTCGTTTTGCGATGGCGGCATTGGCGATTGCGATTGTGTTTATTTTCATGGTGCTCGCTTCGCAGTTCAACAGCATTTTGCAGCCGATAGCGATTATGAGCACATTGCCTTTGTCATTGATTGGCGTATTTTTGGCTTTGTTGATATTCCGCTCGTCGCTCAATATGTTCTCGATGGTCGGCTTCGTGTTGCTCATGGGGCTTGTGACGAAAAATGCGATTTTATTGATAGACTTTATCAACCATGCCAGAGCCGAAGGCGCGTCACGCACCGAGGCGATTTTAGAGGCGGAAAAAATCCGCCTGCGCCCGATACTCATGACCACACTGGCGATGATTTTCGGCATGTTGCCGCTGGGTTTGGCGCTTGGTGAAGGCTCCGAGCAGCGCGCACCGATGGGACAAGCCGTGATTGGCGGCACCATCACCTCGACCTTGCTGACCTTGGTGGTT
>CALMCK010000272.1 GCA_937862845.1 uncultured Burkholderiaceae bacterium
TGATGTCTTTGAGGTTGCTCATCATTTGGCAGCCATTGCACACGCCGAGGCTGAATGTGTCGGTGCGTGCGAAAAAATCGGCAAACTGCTGACGCACGGCATCGTTGAACAAAATCGTTTTTGCCCAACCTTCGCCTGCGCCGAGGACGTCGCCGTAGGAAAAACCACCGCAGGCGACGAGACCGCGCATGTCTTTGAGCGAGACGCGCCCTGCGAGCAAATCACTCATGTGTACGTCAACAGCATCGAAACCGACATGGGTGAAGGCGGCGGCCATTTCGACGTGGCCGTTGACGCCCTGTTCTCTTAGAATCGCAACTTTGGGTTTGGCAGCGATGTTTAAGTAGGCGGCGTGCGCATCTGCCTTGGGTTTAAAACTCAGTTTTGGTGTTAAAGCGGACGGTGCTTGTGCGTATTCTTGTTCAACACACGCGGGATTGTCGCGCAGTTTGGCGATGTGAAAACTGGTTTCTTGCCATGCCGCGTGCAGTGTGGCGAGCGGCAACTTGAGTTTGGCGGTGCCATCTTGCCAAACACTGAACTGCGCATCGGCTTGTGTCGATGGAATGACTTGGCCAACGACGTGGCTATGTGCGCCCAAATCATGTGCGCGCAAGACATTCATCACGTCGGTGAGTTGCTCTTTGCGCACTTGCAGCACCATGCCGAGCTCTTCGTTGAACAGGGCTTTTATCAATGCTTCATCGCGCTGCACGGACATTTGCACACCGCTGATTTTGAAGTCACCCGTGTCGGCACTGTGCGGATCGATGGTGAGTAAATCGGCGTTAATCGAGACGGAGGTTTGCGCGGCGAAGGCCATTTCGGCAACGGCTGCGAGCAGACCGCCATCGCTTTTATCGTGATACGCCAGCGCGAGGTTTTGTGCATTGAGCGCTTGCACGGCGGTAAATGCATTTTTTAAAGTCGCGGCATCGTCAAGGTCGGGCACGGCGTCACCGACTTGCTGAGTGACTTGCGCGAGAATGGATTGCGCCATGCGTTGCTTGCCTTGCGCCAAATCGATGAGCAGCAGCATGGTTGCGCCGGCATCGGTTTTCAGCTCTGGTGTTAAAGTTTTGCGCACGTCGGTGACAGGTGCGAAACTGGTGACAACGAGTGAGACGGGCGAGCGAATCGCTTTGCTGACGTCGCCGTCATTCCATTTGGTTTGCATCGACAAGGAGTCTTTACCGACTGGAATCGAAATCCCCAGCGCAGGGCACAGCTCCATGCCGACTGCGTGCACAGTGTCATAGAGTTTC
>CALMCK010000273.1 GCA_937862845.1 uncultured Burkholderiaceae bacterium
CCTGAAATCGCCAAGGCGTTTAATTTGGCAGATGCCAGTGGCGTGGTCATCGCCAGCGTGCGCGCAGAAGGCCCGGCCGAGGCAGCGGGCTTGATGGTGGGCGATGTGTTGGTGCAGGTGAATGAGAACAAAGTGACTGACACAGCGACAATGCTGTCTGAAATCGCAGACCTTGATCCTGGTGCGACGGCGGTTTTGAAAGTCATCCGCAAGGGCCAAGAGATGAATTTAAATATTGTGATTGGCAAGCGCCCATCTGCCACGCAAGTCCCAAAATAATTTAAAAGACGACCATGAAAAACATCAAAACGTTGTTCAAACATCGACTGAGCGTCCTGAGTCACCAGCTGCTGGCAGCCGAGCAGCAAAAAAGCCCCGCGATGTGGTTGTATCAAAACGATGCACGCACCAGCTTATTTTATTTAGAGGCCATGTGTCGCGTGCTCGGAGCAGCGGGTAATGCCAAACGCTTTGATAAACTCAAGGCGCAATTTAAAATGCTAGAAGATGCCTTGGGCGAACTTGACTACTACGATGCGTGGTGGCACGAGTTTTCGGCCAATAAGGCCATCTCGGCCGACGTGCTGATGGCGATTGACCATCAGCGTGACTTGGCTGAGCTCAGACTGAACGGCCTGCTCAAAAAAGAAGCTTGGTTGCTCAGCAAAAGCACACGTGTGACCAAAATCAAAAAACAAATCAAAAAAATCAACTGGCCAAGCGACACTGATTTCGTTGCGCATGCGCATGATTTTTATCAACACACCATTGCCGACATCAATGCACATTTGGCCAAACCGCTGGTGGACATCGAAGCCGATGTGCATGAGCTGCGCCGCGACGTGCGTTGGTTGAGTATTTATCCGCAAGCGTTTAAAGGATTTTTCAGTCTCAAACCAGCGCGCGTGACCTATCAGAAGTTTGGCAAATACCTCAGCGCTGAGGTGGTGAATTCACCATTTAATCGCCTCGAGGCCGCCGATGACGTGGTGCCTTTGTTGTTGAATCAAAATAATTTTTACGCCATGAGCTGGCTCATCGCCACGCTGGGCACGATTAAAGACCAAGGTTTGCGTCTCGAGCTGCTCACGCATGCCTTGCAAACTGTCGAAGGCTTGCCCGATGATGCGGCGCAAAGTAAAGCGCTTGAGCTGCTGGGACAACAGCAGGCCACACATGTGCAGCTCATCTCTGCGGCGAATTTTGTCGCGCAAAAAATCAAACGGGATGCAGTGTTGAGTGGTTTGCTCGCATAATCGTTGATGAATGCTTGACGTTTGGTTTGGTTGGCATACAATAAACCATGATGTATAAATTTAAGGAATTATCATGAAAATCATTAAAACCATTGTGTTGGTTGTTTTGTTCTTAATGTTGCTGTGGTTGGCGATGCAAAACACCAATGAAGTCACCTTCTCGATGGCAGACACCATCCGCATTCCCGCGCCTTTGATTGTGTTTTTATTTGGTTTTTTTGCTTTGGGTCTGCTGGTCGGCGTGGCGATTTTGTTGCCCAAAAACTGGGGCTTGCGCTGGGATGTGCGCAAACTGCGCAAAGAAAGCGAACAGCAAAAAGCCCTGCTCGCACAGCATGGTGTGACAACTGAACCTGTGGTCGATGTGCCACTGGTGATGTGATTATTTGACATCATTCAGGGCACTATATGATGGATTTTGACGATTGGTGGCTGCTGGCCATCCCGCTGTTATTCGGCATGGGTTGGTTGGCGCGCAGCATTGACGCGAACAAACGCATTAAAGAAACCAGTAAACTCCCGAGCTCTTATTTTAAGGGCTTGAACCACCTACTGGGCGGTGAGCCAGACAAGGCCATTGACGCGTTGATTGATGTTGCACGCGTGGACACAGACACCATCGATTTGTATTTTGCTTTGGGCAATCTCTTCACCCAACGTGGTGAGATAGAGCGTGCGATTCGCGTTTATCAAAGCTTGCTGGATCGGGTCGATTTGCCCGCCGATGCACGCGAGAGTGCGCTGTCAAAACTCGGCACGGCATTTTTAAACGGCGGTTTGTTTGACCGCGCGGAAGCCACGTTTGAGCAGCTGGCGGCGGATCCAAAGGCGAGCTTGCGCGCACATGCGCAATCGCAGCTCCTGTATATTTACCAATCCCAACAAGAATGGCAGCAAGCCATAGACACCGCTACAGCGATGGACAACAGTGCTGAGCAAGCGGTGGCCGTGGCACATTTTCACTGTGAGCTGGCGCTTGAGGCGCTGGCGCAAAGCAACTGGCTCATCGCTGAGCGCGAAATCGATGCGGCATTGCAGCTGCGGCCACAGAGCATTCGTGCGCGGATTTTGCGCGGGCGTTGGTATGCGCAACAAGGGCGCACGGCAGAAGGTTTGGCTGCTTGGATGTTGCTGGCTCAGGATCAGCCTGTCAGTTTGCCGCTGATGGTTGAGGATGTGATGGCGGCGCATGAGGCGCTCGGTACGCCTGAGTTGGGTCTGAGTTTTTTATACAGCGAGTTGCTTAAAAGCGGCTCGGTCGATGTGCTCAATGCATGGCTCGCCGCGCAGGCCAAACACGGCGATGCGGCGCTTTTGACCGAACAATTGGCGACGGTTTTTGGGCAACACCCTTCGCTCAATGCGCTGGACAAGCTGCTCACACATCGATTACAATCGAGCAACACCGATCGCCCCAGTGAAGACGCACTGGTGCAACAGCTCATCAAAAAACAAGTTCAGCAACTCTCTAAATACCAATGCACCCATTGCGGCTTTGAAGCCGCGCGTTATTATTGGCAATGCCCTGCTTGCACGCACTGGGAAAGCTATCCGCCCAAACGCTTGGAAGAGTTGAGCAAACGTGAGCGCACGCGCGTGCAAATGTAATCTGCGGCACTCAACGCCGAATTTAAATAGGTGATGTCATGAATAAAATAATGATGCAAATTGCATTTGCGTTGTCGGCACTCGTTGCGGCCGCCGCACATGCCACTGACCTCAACCATGCCAGTGCTTTTCAGCTTGAAGCAATCAACGGCATCGGTGAAAAAATGGCGGCAGAAATCGTCGCCGAGCGCAACGCAAATGGTGCATTTCAATCGTGGGATGAGTTTAAAAAACGCATCAAAGGCGTGGGCGAGCGCAATCTAAAAACCATGCAAAAAGATGGTTTGGAAATCAAATGAATGACCACGAACAGATTTGGCAGATGCTGTCTCTTCATCACGGTTATCTCCTAAAAGTGGCGCGTCGGCTCACACCAAATCACGCATTGGCAGAGGATGTGGTGCAAGACACCTTACTCGCTGCGTGCGAATAATTTCAACAGTTCAAAGGCCGCGCCACATTGCGCACATGGCTGACCACGATTCTAAAAAACCGCTTGCGCGACGCATGGCGCGCAGACAAGCGCTGGGTCGCGCCGTTGACCAAAGGTGAGGACAGTACGGCGGATTTTGATGTGTTGTTTCAAGCCGACGGCCATTGGCAGGACGACGCGCATGTTCAATGGAAAACACCCGAGCAGGCCGCTAGCGACAAGCAATTCATCCAAGTGCTGGACGCGTGTATGGAGCGGCTGCCTGCGAAAACGGGGCAGGTGTTTTTGATGAGTCAGGTGCTGGAAATGAGTACCAGCGAAATTTGCCGTGAGCTCGACATCGTCGCCAATCATCTGTGGGTGCTGATGTATCGCGCACGCATGACGCTTAAATTGTGTTTGGAAAAAAACTGGTTGGGCGTAAATGCTTGAGTGTGGCGGTTTG
>CALMCK010000274.1 GCA_937862845.1 uncultured Burkholderiaceae bacterium
CGGTGTGCAGCACCAGGCCGGGTTGGTGGCGGGCCGGGTCGATTTCCCACAGCTCTTTGACGCCAATGCCAAAACTTTGCGGATCGCGGTCTGCGTCCAGTTGGTAGCGGGCAATCAGCTGCTTGCCCAGGCTGCCGCGTGCGCCTTCGGCAAACACGGTGTATTTGGCGTGCAGCTCCATACCGGGTTGGTATTGGTCGGTTGGTTCACCGTCTTTACCGATGCCCATGTCACCGGTCACCACGCCTTTGACCGCGCCATTGTCGTCATATAAAATCTCTGCGGCGGCAAAACCTGGGTAGATTTCCACGCCCAACGCATCGGCTTGTTCGCCCATCCAGCGTGCGACGTGAGCCAGACTGACGATGTAATTGCCGTGGTTTTGGAAGCACGCAGGCAACAGCCAATTGGGGGTTGGTTTCGCATCCGTTTCGCTGAAAAACAAAAACTGGTCATTTTTGACTTCGACGTTCAATGGTGCGCCGAGCTCTTTCCAATTTGGAAACAATTCGCTCATGGCGCTCGGATCCATCACTGCGCCCGATAAAATATGCGCACCTATTTCTGAACCTTTATCAATCAAACAAACGTTCAGCTCGGCGTTGAGTTGTTTTAAATGAATCGCACTGGCCAAGCCAGCTGGGCCGCCGCCGACGATGAGTACGTCGTATTCCATCACGTCGCGTTCGATTGTGGTGTCCATGTTTATCTCCATCAGAAATTTTGTAAGTGCCGAAGTTTAGCACACCCAGCGCGAGAGTCAAATAAAAAGAACGAACGTGCTTTTAATGAACGAAGGCGCTGCTCATTAAAAATGCAGCCGTCCACGGCTGCATTTTTAAGGGGAAGGCATTTTAGGGCGCTGACTCAATCAAACGTATCGTTGCGCTTGCCGTTCTCTAAAATATGACCCATGCCTGGTCGGCTGATAATCATCGAATCGACGGGCGTTGCGGCGTCGATGTTTTTATTGGCGTAGGGCAATAATTGCAAAACATGGCGCATGGCATTGAGGCGAGCGCGTTTTTTGCAGTCTGATTTAATGACGGTCCAAGGCGCATCGGCGGTGTCTGTGTGGTAAAACATCGCTTCTTTGGCCGCCGTGTAGTCGTCCCATTTGTCCAAAGAGGCCATGTCGATGGGCGAGAGTTTCCATTGTTTCAACGGGTGATTTTTGCGTTCGGCGAAACGTTGTCGCTGGACGCCTCGGCTCACGGAGAACCAAAACTTCACGAGAATGATGCCGCTGCGCACCAAGTTGCGCTCAAACTCTGGGCATTGGCGCATGAACTCTGTGTATTCTGCATCGTCGCAAAAGCCCATGACGCGCTCGACGCCCGCGCGGTTGTACCATGAGCGATCAAACATGACGACTTCGCCCGCGCTTGGCAGATGTTTGATATAGCGTTGGAAATACCACTGGCTTTTTTCCATTTCGCTCGGTTTATCCAACGCCACCACGCGTGCGCCACGTGGGTTGAGATGTTCCATGAAGCGCTTAATCGTGCCCCCTTTACCTGCTGCGTCGCGGCCTTCAAACAAAACAATAATGCGCTGGCCTGTTTCTTTGGCCCAATTTTGTAGTTTGAGCAGTTCGACTTGCAGGCGGTATTTTTCTTCTTCGTAGGTTTTGCGTTGCATCAAATGCTTGTACGGATAGCCGCCTTTGCGCCAGTTCTCGGACAGCACTTCATCGGGATTGATTTTGTTGAATGTGCCTTCTTTTTTGAGCGCACGCTCATTTTTTTTAAGTACTTTAAGCAGCAAGCCTTGATCATCGGGCGCCCAGGAATCCACCAGAGTCTCGACCGCTTTGCGGGCAACTTTCGAGGCGTTGGGGTCTGAGCTGTTGGCCAAGGTGTTGGCCACGATGTCAGGTATGGCTTGCAGGTTGCCGTAGATTGAGGCGTCTTGACGCTCTTTTATGGCCACTTTGACAGTGGTCGGCGTGCGGGCAGGACTGGTTTTTTTAACAGTGTTGGCGGATGTGCGCGTGGTAGCCCTTGGCTTTCTCGCCGTTTTTTTTCGAGCGGGTGTTGCTTGCCCGTTGACTTTTGTTGTGGTGATGTTTGATGGGGTTTGTGTGGCCATGGTCGCCTCCTTGGGTTGAAAATGAATGTTCTTTCTAATTGTACGCTTCTTACGTGGGAGAAAATATCGTTTACTGATTAAATCCATAAAAAAATTAAGGTTATTTGAAAGCCCAACATTTTTGGCCGTGAACCACACAAATGCGTGGCTTTGGTCATGTGGCTGTGGGTATCTGTGATACAGTTTAAATCAATCACTCAACGCCGCAGAAGATGGCGTTTAACATCGAAATTGAGCCAGCATGTTTTCAACGAAACCTTTGTTTTTTATTCGCAGTGTGGCTTGTGTTGCACTGCTGGTGTTTGCGCTTGGCAGCAGCGCACAAAACCGCCCCATGGGTGGTTGGCGCTATTTGGAGTCGGGGCAGGGTGACTTTGGACAGCAAACCAGCTACCCCGCCAGTCGGGTGAACTCGGGCGGCAAGCCTGTGCGCAGCCTGATTATGGGACAAATCAGTGCAAACCCCAAAGAAAAACGCCCGCACAAACTCATTGTCAACGGTGCGAGCATGCCGCTGCAGGTCGATGAGCACGGGCAATACGCTCGCCCTTATGCTTTTGGCGCAGGCAGCAACAGTGTTGAAATCAAAAATGCATCGGGCCAGTCGGTGCTGCGCAGACAGTTTTTTGAAGCGAATACGGGCAAAACCCCAGTTAAACTGCGCATTATTCTCGCTTGGGATACTGACCACACAGATGTCGACTTGCATGTGGTGACGCCCAATGGTGAGCACGCATGGTATGGTCAGCAATCGTTACTCAGTGGGGGTGGCATTGACATCGACGCCACCGACGGCTATGGTCCGGAGATTTTTGCGACACCGAATCCAGCCAGCGGCCTGTATCAGATTTATGTGAATTATTATGGTGGCGACAGCGAACAACAAATCATCACGCAAACGCGCATCACCGTCATCCGCGATGAAAACACACCCAGAGAAAGCCAGCAGGTGTTCAGCATTCCGCTGCGGCGCGCGGGCGAGTTGATGTTGGCCAAAGCGTTTTTGTACTGACCTTAAAGCTGAGTGGTGCATTTTCGCCGACAAATCCCCAGCATTTACCAAAAATCACCGACGCATTTGCGGGTATAATCTCGCTTTCTAATGCAGGTGAATTTCATGACTAAATACGTATTTGTAACGGGCGGCGTGGTGTCGTCTTTGGGTAAAGGCATCGCCGCGGCATCGCTCGCAGCATTATTGGAGTCGCGTGGTTTAAAAGTCACCATGCTCAAACTCGATCCCTACATCAATGTTGATCCAGGCACAATGAGCCCGATTCAGCACGGCGAGGTGTTTGTGACCGAAGACGGCGCAGAGACCGACCTCGACCTTGGTCATTATGAGCGATTCATCAGCGCGAAAATGCGCAAGTCAAACAACTTCACCACCGGTCAAATTTACGAATCGGTCCTGCGCAAAGAGCGTCGCGGCGAGTATTTGGGTAAAACCGTGCAAGTCATTCCGCACATCACCAACGAGATTCAAACCTTCATCGAGCGCGGCGCCGCCGCCTCAAACAACGGTCAAACCGATGTCGCCATTGTCGAAATCGGCGGCACAGTCGGCGACATCGAGTCGCTGCCATTTCTCGAATCTGTGCGCCAAATGAGCCTGCGCATGGGCCGAGGCAACACCGCGTTCATTCACCTCACCCTCGTGCCATTCATCGCCGGTGCAGGCGAGCTGAAAACCAAACCGACCCAACACTCCGTGCAAAAACTCCGTGAAATCGGCATCATCCCGCACGCGTTGCTGTGCCGTGCCGATCGCCCAATCCCCAAGGACGAGTGCGAAAAAATCTCGATGTTCTCAAACATCCCCGTCAGCGCCGTCGTCTCAGTATACGATGTTGACACGATTTATAAAGTACCGCGTCTTTTGTTTGAGCAAGGCCTTGACCAAGTCATTTGCGACGAGCTGCGCCTCGACGTCAAGCCCGCCAATGTCGAATTGTGGGACAAGCTCGTCAACGCATTGGAAAATCCAAAACACGACATCACCATCGGCATGGTCGGCAAATACATGGATTTGACCGAGTCATACAAATCACTCATTGAAGCCCTGCGCCACGCAGGCATTCACAATGAGACACAGGTCAATATCGAATACATCGACTCAGAGGATTTCGAAAACAACGAAACCGAAGTCAACAATCAACTCTCCAAGTTGGATGCGATACTCGTGCCAGGCGGCTTCGGCAAACGCGGCACAGAAGGCAAAATCCGCGCCATCCAATACGCCCGCGAAAACAAAGTGCCATACCTCGGCATTTGCCTCGGCATGCAGCTCGCCGTCATCGAATACGCGCGCCACGTCGCGGGTCTGACCGCCGCGAACAGCACCGAGCTTGAGCCCAACAGCACACAACCCGTTGTTGCCCTCATCAGCGAATGGATCGGCAAAGACGCCGCGTTCCACGTGCCC
>CALMCK010000275.1 GCA_937862845.1 uncultured Burkholderiaceae bacterium
GCTGATGAGGCCTAGGGTGAAGCGACGCAGTGTGGGGTATGTCATGGTGTGTCTCAATTTCGTCAATGGGGTATTCATGGTGTCACTGTGTTGTGGGTGTTGTCTGTCATGCATGTCAATAACTCGGTGTTAAAAACGTCAGACGGTACACGCCAAGAAAGTTGGGATTGCTCGCCACAGGCTGCCATCGATTGTCTTTCTTGGTCATGATTTGCTCAATGGTGTATGCGCGCAGGCCATTGTCCGTGGCAGTGCGTGTGCCGGTGTGGTAAGCGATGTACTGCCCCATCCACACCATTAAATGTTGGTCTTGGCCTTGGTCATAAAAAAGCAAATCACCCGGTTGCGCCTGCATTAAATCTTTACTGACAAAGCGGCTGTTGTTCGCCACCAAATCATAGGCACTCGCCCAAGCATCCACCGTGCCGTCACTGCGGTACCAAGCATGGCGCAAGCCACTTTGTGCTTCGGTGAGCTGTACTTCAGCGGGTCGCCTTTGTGCCAAAAATCCATTGGCGCGAACCCAAGCATTGTCATGTGCGCGCAGGCTTTCAGCGACGGCGAATCGCACCAAGCCCGCGCAGTCATTTTGTGTCCAACGGGGTGTCGGGCCTTGGCGCAACTGTTGATGAATGATGAGCGTCATCCAGTTGCGAAATGCCTTTGCCTGCGTGGCGGTCAAGCGAGGCACTTGCCGCTGCTCTGCACTGGCCACATCATTTGGTTGCAAGGCAAACGCGGGACGCACTGCGGCACTGATGGTCAGAGTCGATGCGATGGCAAAAAATGCGGCACAACGCAAAATGTCATGTGAACGGTTTCGCATATCAATGCTGCCAATTCAAAGGCAACCAGCCCGAGCCGCCGTGCGCATCGATGGTGGCGGCCATCTGCGGATTTTGTGCGAGTGCCGCCATGCGAGCGGGCATGTGGTAATCAAATGCCGTGCGCAATGTGGCCTTTGATTTTTGCGGCAAGGTTTTATGACCCTCTTGCGTGAACAGCACCGAGGCTTTGGTGGGGTTAAAATAAAAATAAGGGGCCTGTGCCGCAACACCTAACATCGGCACAGCTTCGGCCAAATTTGGATAGCTTTTCGCATGCACTGCCATGCCGCGCTGGACGAGCTTTTCATCGAGTGAAAAATACACGGTGCCGTTGTTGGCATAGGCCAGCAGTGGGTTGGTTTTAGATTGGATGGGCATTTTACGTGACATGAGACTCAGGCCGCCGACCGTCTGCACATCGAGCGCTAAAGCGGGCGCAGCATTGCCCTGCGCGGTGGTTTGCTCGGTTTTAAGTATTTTGGTCAAAGCGGCCAGTTTGTCGTTGGCATCGCTTTGCGCTTTGGCGTTTTGGGTCAATAATTCTTGATAACGTTTTTTGTATTCGTCAGGTTCGTCTTCAATGCTTTGAATGTTTTGATTGTAATAACCAAGGTTTTCTTTTTGGGAATTTTTAAGCGTTTCAAGCTGTTCTTTATCAGCATGGGCAATGTCTTCGTCTGATTGTTTTTGGTAATCCGCCAATTCATTTTTCGCCGATTCCAAGCGTTTTTGCCATTCTTTTTTATCAAATGACGCGGCGTCTTTTTTGAGTTTGCTCTGCTCAAGCGTCAAAGCGTTCAACTCATTTTGCATGCGGCGCACATCACGAGCGGCTTTGCGCACATCGCTTAAGTAGTCTTTATTGGTTGAAATCGCCCAGTTGAACAACTGATTCATTTGTGCGCTGACCGCCACACTTTGCTCAGCAGGCTGCTGCAACAAACGCCCGACAAACAACGGCTTGGTCACGCTGCTCGACTCATCGGCATACCAGCAGGCAGCACCTGTCGGCTCAAACAAAGTGGCCAGCTTTGGGGCGTTTGTCAGGCTTTTGGACGCATCAAGGCTTTTTTGCACCCGTGCCCAGTCAATGGTGGTCGCGACACACCATGCGGCATTGCTCGGCACGTGTTGCCACACCTCTGGATTTAAAGCGGGGGCATCCTCGTTCAGTTTGATTTGGCTGCGCCATGCCTTGCCGTCATAATCAAATCGCAATCCCTGAACATGCGGCATGATGGCGCCATAGCCTTGCGCCAAAAACCGACTGGACAGCGCAATGCTTTGATTGCCAAAGCCCTTCGCGTCGTCGGGCGTGACCAAATCTTGAGCGATTTCCAAATGCTTGTCCGCATCATCGGTCAACAAACGCGTCAATAAATCAGCACCATCATCGCTTAAATTGCCCTTGCCATCGTTGAGCATCGCCACATCAGAAACCAGCGCCATGTGCTCACCATGCACCGCCATCACCATGGTGCGGCGTGGTGAGAGTTTGACTTGCAGCAATGGCACATCGTCACCATCGACAGACACCGTACCGATTTGCGTCAACTGTCTGTCGACATTTAATTTAATCTGCGCCAAGTTTTGGGCGACGCTGGTCAAGCCTGTGCGCTGAACGCCAATCGCCCAGTAACCCAGTGCACTGCTGCCGTCGCGCCAAAGGTAGATGTCCGCAGGCGCTTGCGCCATATTGGCAAACAAATCATCCCGCCAGTTGAGCTCATGCTCGAAACTGATGCGCCGCATCGTGCCTTTTAAGCTCAACCAGTCTTCATCTGTGTCATAAAAATACAAAAAATCCTCGGTCAAAACATCTTTGACCAAAGGCACTGTGAGCATGTCTCGCGGCAATTGCGAGAGGTTTTGGCTGTGTATCCACGCATCTGGTTTGACCAAAACCAAATTGACGGCTTTGCCCGCGATTTTCCCTTCATTGAACTGTGTGCCAAACCAAAAGCCCGCCGCAATCACAGGCAACACAAGCGCCGCTGGCAGCCACCAGCGACGGCGGCGATACCATGGTTTTTGCACCGCCGCACCACTCATCGGCGCATCGGTGAGCGACTGGACTTGGTCTGTTTCTGGGGGTGTGGTTTTTGAGGTCATGGTGTTGTGCTTAAAATGTAAAGTCGTGGGTGAGCTCGACATTGCTCAATGACAGAATAAGACGACTGTGTGAGCTGTTTGTGAAGTACGAAGTAATATGATACATCGAGATTATCAATGGACAGATGAATTGCGCCACAATTAGTACATCATTGAAGCTCAGTCTGCACACATCGGCGTGATTATTTCGTCCATCGGCAAATCAAATGCATCCACCGCAAACGCCACCAACGCCTCATCATACGCAACGCCAATGGTCATCGGCTCATGCCCGACAGACTTAAACGCTGCCAATGTGCGGTCATAAAACCCACCACCATAACCGAGGCGATGGCCTTTGCCATCAAAACCCACGCAAGGCACCACCACGACATCGGGCAACACCGCATTGAGCGTGCTCAAGTCTGGCTCAAGTATGCCCAAACTGCTGACGACCAGCGCGTCTTCACGGGTGTATTGTGCGAATTTTAGCGGCGCATTTTTTTCCACCACGACAGGCAGCACCACCATAAATCCCGCCGCGAGCAGCTCATCGGCCAATGGCATTAAATCAGGCTCGCCGCGTATCGGTGCATACAGCGCCACCACTGCGTTTAACTCATGCCGAGCATAGATGAGCGAGCGCACGCCACGGCAAATGGCGTCGTCGTGTTGTTGCTTCAAATGGGGGCGCATCGCTTGGCGCAGGCTCAATAATTGGCTGCGCAGCACCCGTTTGTCGATATTTGTCGGTACAATGTTCATCATTACGTCTTCCAATTTTTTATCAAGGAGAATTCATGCCCTCGTTTAAACAAGCTTTCCCTAAAGTCCGCGCCAGCGGCGTTGCCTTTGTGGTTTCTGGATTATTGACCAGCACCACCATTTTTGCACAAAACACCTACAGTGAAGCGCCCAACACCACCAATGTCGCGGATCACCCGCTGGACGGGGTCTTTGCCCAGCTGCGCGACGCCGCCAGAAAAAACGATGTCAACCGTGCCTACCAGCTCGCCGACCAGCTCGGCAGCTATCCGTTGACGTCTTATGTCGCGTATTATCGCCTAAAACCACGTCTGTTTAACAGCAATGGCACGCCAAACACCAACGCACCCGATGCCGCCATCGTGCAATTCATCAATACGTACAAAACCGAACATCCCGCATTGGTCGATCGCATGCGCAATGACTATGCGCTGGTGCTCGGCGAACGCCGCGACTGGGGCAACTTTCGCACCATGTACGCTCAGTTTGAACTCAAAGATGACATGCAACTCAAATGCTATGAGCAAATGGCCAATCTCGCCGATGGCACAAACGTCATCGCCGCCACCAAAGCCTTGTTAAGCGAATCAAAATACGCCAACGTCAGAAGCTGCCAACAGCTGCTCAACCAATTGTCAGACAGTGGCAAACTGTCCGCTGAAAACCGCAATTACTTCGCCGCACTGGCCGCCTACAACAGCAACGCCCAAGGTCAAGCACTGGCCAATGGCAACGCCGCCACCGCTCGCATGGCCAGCTTGGTCAATCAAGCGAACAATGACAAAGGCGGTCTGGCCAGCAACCTGCCCACAGACAACAGCCAAACCAGCGCTC
>CALMCK010000276.1 GCA_937862845.1 uncultured Burkholderiaceae bacterium
TATCAACGCCACATCATCCACGTGCCCGCTGACCAGATGCCCACCGAGTCGGTCGGACAGCCGCATGGCTTTTTCTAAATTGACATGGCCTGCCTGCGTCAACCCGACGGTTTTATTCAAACTCTCACGAGAGACGTCGACGGCGAATGTGTTGCTCGCCACATCGACACCAACTGCCGTCATGCAGGCACCGTTTATCGCGATCGAGTCGCCGAGCGCGACATCGGATAAATCCAAAGCCGCCGCATCTATCGTCAAACGCAGCCCAGCCTCGGCAGCGCCAAGCGGCTTGGTGTCGGTGATGCGGCCGATGGCGGTAATGATTCCAGTAAACATGTCAAATCTCCCAATCAGTGAATCGCTGATTTTATCATTTTTAGCGCCGTCGCAGCCGCAATCGCATGTCCTCGCCCAGCACCGCAGCATCCAGCCAACGCCAAGCACCGCTGTGCGTCAGGTCATCCAAAGCCACGTTTTCACCAAATGCCGCAGCATGCTGACCCGCACCGACAATGCGTGGCGCGACATACATGAGCAATTCATCCACCAGATTTGACTCAAGCAAGCTCGCGTTCAGCCCCGCACCAGCTTCAACGTGGATTTCATTGAAGTGTTGCTCAGAAAAATACGCCCACAATGCCGTTAAGTCAATCCGTCCACTCAAACCAATCGGCGGTATGCTCAACACCTGAAGTTGCGGATGCGCAGCGCGCAGCTGATGCAAACGCTCGCTTTGCAATTCAAATTCACCGTCATCCGCATTCAAATCAGCCACCGCCAACCACACGGGTGCGCCATCGTTGAATATTTTTGCCTCCAGCGGCAGGCGCGCATAGCTGTCGATGATGCATTTCACCGCAGGTTTTGCAACATGCACACCACGCACATTGAGCTGCGGATCATCCTGCAGCACCGTGCCAATGCCACTGACCACCACATCCGCGCGTGCGCGAAATCCATGACCATCTGCGCGTGCTGCTTCGCCTGTGATCCATTGGCTGCGGCCATCGGGCAGCGCGACTTTACCATCCGCGCTCGCCGCCCATTTGAGCCGCGTGTAGACGCTCCCCGTCGTCATGCGCGTCATAAAACCGACGTTCAACTCATATGCCGCCCGTGCCAACGCGTGCTCGATGGGCAACACCTCCACCGCAATACCCGCCGCGCGCAGTGCCGCCACGCCACTGCCCGACACCTGCGGATTCGCATCGAGCAGCGCAACGACCACACGCGCTGGCGCAATCGCTTTGAGCGCATCCACACACGGCGGCGTGCGACCGAAGTGACTGCACGGCTCGAGCGTCACATACGCCGTGCAGCCGTTCAAATCCTGTCCGCGCGACTGCGCGTCACGTATCGCCATCACCTCTGCATGTGCCTGCCCTGCCGCCTGCGTGTGCCCCTCACCCAGTACCACACCATCCTTCACCAACACACAACCGACACGCGGATTCGGCGACGACAGCCCAATCGCTCGCTCAGCCAATTTCAACGCATGCTGCAAATAAAACTCATCCATGCCTCAACCTCCGCGCCGTCATACAACGCAACAACGCATACAAACCCAATGCCGCCATCACACCATGGGTTATTTGAAAAATCGGCGTATCGAAATGCTCACGCGCCTTCGCCAACACATACGACGCAAGTAACCAAATATAACCACTCGCCGCATTAAAAACATTTTGACCAAAAATCAACAGCAACACAATCAACACCACCGGCAAAAACTGCACCAACACATAAGCACGCAAATCACCCACACCATGCAGCTCGCCATAATACCAATAAACCGCCGACGCTAGACCCACGCCCAGCAAAGGCCACAACGACCGCCGCGCCCACACGACGGACAAAAATTCAGCAAACACCATCGACAACAACGCCATAAACGCCACCGTCATCGGCAATCTGTCCCAAATCAACGTCGCATTCGACGGTGCAAAATGATAAAACCCCGAACCTAACACCACCAAAGCCACACCGATGAAAAACACAGAATACGCGGTTTTAACCTGCGCCACAATCATCAAACGCCGCGTCACGAAGAGTTGATACAAACCCATGAAACCCACCATGACAAACCCCAGATTCGACGCCACATTCCAAAAATTCGCAATGCCAAACATCAACCGCACATCCGCAAAGCTGTGGTAACTCAGGTCTTGCGAGATAGGCGCACGAAAACCCATGGTGATGATGGCTGCGATTGTGGTGAGGAGGAGAATGCGTTTGAGGTTTTTTGGATTCATATTTATTTTAAATGTAAGGTGGGCAGCAGCTATCAGACATAACTATCACTGCCTATAATTCATCCAACGATTTTTAAAATAGCAGGCGGCCAAAACCACACACCACTTGTGCTATTTCGCCATCTTGAACAGCTTGAAATCGACCATCTTCCAATTGATACAACCGAAGACTGCTTAATTTACTGGGCGACATACAAAATGGAAGCATTCTTTAATCCCTCACTAATTTTTTGTCATAAAAAAGACGGGCATCGCCCGTCTTCCTTTTTCATCATGCGATTGCCGCATTTTACCGCTTATTTGTACACAGGATACGCATCCGTGAGCTCTTTCGCTTCGGCGCGCACGCGTGCCAGAACGGTCTCATCCGTGGGGTTGTCGAGCACGTCGGCGATGAGGTTGGCGACTTTTTCGACTTCGGTTTCTTTGAAACCGCGTGTGGTCATGGCAGGCGTGCCGATGCGGATGCCGCTGGTGACAAACGGGGTTTGTGGATCGTTCGGGATGGCGTTTTTGTTGCAGGTCATGTGGGCGAGGCCGAGGACGCGCTCGGCTTCTTTGCCTGTGAGGCCTTTCGGTTGTAAATCGACCAGCATGACGTGCGATTCGGTGCGGCCTGAGACGATGCGCAGGCCTCGTTTGATGAGCGTGTCTGCGAGGACGACGGCGTTTTTGACGACCTGTTGTTGGTATTCTTTAAACGCTGGGCTTAAGGCTTCTTTGAATGCAACGGCTTTACCTGCGATGACGTGCATGAGTGGGCCGCCTTGAATGCCGGGGAAAATCGATGAGTTAATCGCTTTTTCGTGTTCGGCTTTCATGAGAATCACGCCGCCGCGTGGGCCGCGCAGTGATTTGTGCGTGGTGGTGGTGACGAAGTCGGCGTGTGGCACTGGGTTGGGGTAAACGCCTGCGGCTATCAAGCCTGCATAATGCGCCATGTCTACCATGAAGTATGCGCCGACTTCTTTTGCGATTTTAGCAAAACGTTCGAAGTCGATTTTCAAAGCAAACGCCGATGCGCCTGCGATGATGAGTTTGGGCTTGGCTTCGCGCGCGAGGGCTTCCATGGCGTCGTAGTCGATGTCTTCATTGGCGTCTAAACCGTATGAAACGACATTGAACCATTTGCCCGATTGATTGAGTTTCATGCCGTGGGTGAGGTGACCGCCTTCGGCCAGACTCATGCCCATGATGGTGTCGCCTGGTTGCAGGACAGCGAAAAACACGCCTTGGTTGGCTTGCGAACCTGAGTTGGGCTGGACGTTGGCGCACTCTGCGCCGAAAAGTTCTTTCACGCGGTCAATCGCCATTTGCTCAACGACGTCAACGTGCTCGCAGCCACCGTAGTAACGCTTGCCGGGATAGCCTTCGGCGTATTTGTTGGTGAGCTGTGAGCCTTGCGCTTCCATGACGGCTGGGCTGGTGTAGTTTTCTGAGGCGATGAGTTCGATGTGGTCTTGTTGGCGCTGGTTTTCCAGCTCGATGACGGCGAGCAACTCAGGATCTGTGTGGGCGAGGTTGTTTTGAATGCGATCAAACATGGGGATTCCTTTGTTAAATGGTCGAAACGATAAAATAGGGCAGGCTTGAGTCGGCTCAAATGGCGAGCCACCAAAAACCGCACTGTACGGTGTTTGCTGGGGCTTGTCAATTTGCAACGGCCAAGCAAACTCAGCGCATGGGCGTGAGCTTGCGGCATTGTCACACAGCCCTGCGCACTTGCCCAGACACAGATGCGCGTTGTATTAGAGAGACAGCGGTTAAATTGCCAATGCGGTCGCCAAACGTGGTGTGAGCGTGTACACACCGCTCCAACTTGCGCTGGCGAGGATGTGCTCATGCATCCGTCGCTGCACACTGGCCAGATTCAGCTTACCATCTGGTGGCAATGGCAAATCGACGGTGTCCAGCGCATACACTGTGAATGTGTATTGGTGAACCAGCGAGTCATTCCACGGTGGACATGGGCCGTCGTAACCATAGTAGTCGCCTGCCATGTCATGGTCTCCTGCAAACCAGTGACTGTAGTCATTGATGCCATGGCGGATGGGCGAGTCCTTTAAACCTGCTATCACGGGTCCTGCTTTGCCTTTGGGTGTGACTTCTTGAGTGTATTCACCAGCGAGAATTTCACGCGTGTCTGCTGGGATATTGATTAAAACCCAGTGTGCGAAATCAGCGCGCGGCAAATCGGCAGGAATCTCGCGGTCGGTTTGATTCACATCCGCCGCATCGGTGGGCGATGTCGCATCAACGCAAAGAACAACAAAAGACTGAGTGCCTTCAGGCACGTCGCTCCACGCGAGGTGTGGGTTTTTATTGTTGGACAACTTCACACGGGTTTTCTCGTCGATTTTGGCAAAGGCGTACTCGGCGGGAATCACGCCTTGATTGGGGAAGCTTTCGGAAAAAAGTTTCATGGTTCATTCTTTCTATTTTCAGCGCAGCGCGGCATCAAATCACGGCCCATTAAAGTCAGGCATTCAAAAATAATCATTCATCATACCAACAATTTCCAAACACACAATATGAATCATGGGTGTGGCACAGCATTTTAATTTTTGACCAAACCATTCTGCCACCGTCATTCTCACAAAAGGTCGGTGGGCGTGACGTGGCGGCTCAATTATTCAACAGTTTTTGCCAACCGTCCACACCGAGCTCATTCAGTGTGTCTATGTTTTTTTCATAAATCATCGACGCGTCAGGATAAGCCTTGACCGCTTTGTCAATACTCGCCTCGCGCAGCAAATGCAGCATCGGATACGGCGAGCGATTGGTGCAATGACTCGGATCATCTGCGGGCGCATCGGCAAATAAATAATCCGGATGAAAACTCGCGATTTGGATCTCGCCGTCCAGCTCCATGCGCTCAAGCAGTGCATCGGCGCCCGACAAAAAATCATTGTAATCAAAAAAATCTGTCAACACATGCGGGTGTATCAACAACGTCGTGTCCACCTCATGCGCGGGCGTGGCAGCGAGTTGTGCGAGCTCTTGCGCCAGCTCAAACGCCAGCTCGTCCGTGGTCGCTGCCGCACTCACTGCGTAGCGGATTTGGTTTTTCACATGCACCGCTTTGGCAAACGGGCACAGATTAAGGCCAATCACGGCGCGGATGAGCCAGTTTTGGGTGTTTTGGATAATGGTGTCGTTGGGCGTCATGGGCTTACTTTATTTGATTTTTGTGATCGTTCACAATCATACACCGACATAGGCGGCTTGCGTCTACTCAGGAGCGACCTGCAACCAAAACGTCACAGGCCCATCATTGACCAACGAGACTTGCATGTCAGCGGCAAAAACCCCTGTCTCGACCACGCTGTGTTGAACGCGTGCCTTGGCCACCCAATCATCATACAATTCACGTGCCAAGTCAGGCGCGGCGGCGGGCGTGAAGCTCGCGCGCGTGCCACTGTTGGTGTCCGCTGCGAGGGTAAACTGCGAGACGACGAGCAAACCGCCATGTGCGCCGTTGCCATCGAGGTTTTGCACACTGCGGTTCATTTTGCCCGCATCGTCGCTGAACACCCGATAGGCGAGGAGCTTTTTGAGCAGCTTATCGCCCGTCGCTGCTGTGTCGTTTTTTTCGGCACAGAGCAATACGAGCAAACCCTGCGCGATTTCGCCGACGGTGGTTTGCTCGACTTCGACCGAGGCTTTTTTGACGCGTTGGATGAGGGCTATCATTTTTGATTTCTTATTTATTCAATCGTCAATGTCACCCGCGCAAACCGACGTTTACCGACTTGCAATAAATACTCACCGGCGTTCAGTCGATGCGCACGGTCTTTAATTGCTTCGCCGTCGATGCGGGCGCCGCCTTGGTCGATGGCGCGATTGCCTTCGGAGACGGTTTCGACCAAGCCTGTGTTTTTGAGCACATTGGCAAAGGCCATGCCGTCGGCAGGGACACTGAATGAAACGCTGGGCACATCATCGGGCACGCCGCCTTTTGCGCGGTGGTTGAATGCACTGAGCGCTTCATCAGCAGCTGCTGCGCCGTGGAAGCGGGCGACGATTTCTTGCGCGAGAGCGACTTTGATGTCGCGTGGGTTGCGGCCGTTGGCGACTTCTGTTTTGAATGCGGCGATTTGCTCGATGGAGACGAATGAGAGCAGGTCATACCACGTCCACATCATGTCGTCGGAGATGCTCATGACTTTGCCAAACATGTCATTGGGCGCTTCGGTGATGCCGATGTAGTTGTTTTTGGATTTGGACATTTTGTCCACCCCATCCAAGCCAACGAGTAACGGCATGGTGAGGATGCATTGTGGCTCTTGACCGTATTCTTTTTGCAGGGCGCGTCCGACCAGCAGGTTGAATTTTTGGTCGGTGCCGCCGAGCTCTAAATCGGATTTTAGCGCGACAGAGTCGTAGCCTTGCATGAGCGGGTAGAGAAATTCGTGTACGGAAATCGGCACACCGCCTTCGTAGCGTTTGGTGAAGTCGTCGCGTTCAAGCATCTGCGCGACGGTGTAGCGCGAGGCGAGCTGTATCATGCCGCGTGCGCCGAGCGGGTCGCACCACTCTGAGTTGTAGCGGATTTCGGTTTTTGATTCATCGAGAATCAATGACGCTTGCTTATAGTAAGTCTCGGCATTGATTTTAATCTGCTCTGGCGTGAGCGGCGGACGCGTCGCGTTGCGTCCTGACGGATCGCCAATCATGGAGGTGAAGTCGCCGATGAGGAAAATCACGGTGTGGCCGAGGTCTTGCAACTGGCGCAGTTTGTTCAACACGACCGTGTGGCCAAGGTGAATGTCGGGCGCAGTCGGGTCCAAACCAAGCTTGATGCGCAGTGGCACGCCAGTGGCGGCGCTGCGGGCGAGTTTTTGCACCCAATCGGCTTCAACGAGCAGCTCTTCGCAGCCGCGTTTGGTGATGGCGAGCGCGGCTTGTACAGCGTCGGTGATGGGGTGGTTTTGTTTTTTTTCTGTCATAATTCACTCATGGTTCAACATTTTTAGGCACAAACGCCATTGTACAGAATCTGGCCGCAAACGCCCATGCGAAAGTGAATGAACCAACTTCGCACCAAATGAGTGCAAAACACGCACCACAAGAGTTCTGATTTCACCGAGAATAATGCTTCATTTGTCAATGCGTTATGGCACAATCCCATCAGAAGTTCGTATAAACCCACACAGACACGGAGCAGACCATGAAAGAAATCACCGCCATCATCAAACCATTTAAACTCGACGAAGTACGCGAAGCACTCGCCGATGTGGGCATCCAAGGCTTGACCGTCATCGAGGTCAAAGGCTTTGGCCGCCAAAAAGGCCACACGGAGCTTTATCGCGGTGCGGAATACGTGGTGGATTTTTTGCCCAAAGTCAAAATCGAACTGGTCGTCACCGATGAGCAAGTCAATCCCGCCGTCGATGCCATCATCAAAGCGGCCTACACGGGTAAAATCGGCGACGGCAAGATTTTTGTGCGCACGGTCGATGAAGTCATCCGCATTCGCACAGGCGAGACGGGCGTGGACGCGATTTAATAACGGTTTTTGAAGGTCAACTTCAAGTCCTAACCCTGTTAAAACAACAAAGCGCCAACCAAACAAGGCTCAAGTCAGTTAGACTTGAGCCTTGTTTTTTGTCGTTTATTCACCACCCATTGAAATCATGAAACCACATATCTACCTCGGCGTGATGTCCGGCACCAGTCTGGATGGCGTGGACGTCGTCGCCCTCGATTTGGCCGACGGTCAAGCCCAACTTCGCGCAGCGCACAGCCTGCCCTTTTCTGCAGAGCTGCGTGCGGCATGCCTCACCCTGCAAAGCCCGCAACCCAACGAGCTGCACATCGCTCAACTCATGGCCAATGAGCTCGCTGATTTATACAGCCAAGCGATTAACGAGCTGCTGGCAGCGGCCTCTTTATCCACCGAGCAAGTCGCCGCAGTCGGCGTACACGGCCAAACCGTGCGCCATCGCCCCGAGCACGCGTACACCATACAGCTCAATCAACCCGCGCGCATCGCTGAGCAAACTGGGTTAACCGTCGTCTCAGACTTTCGCGCCCGCGACATCGCCGCAGGCGGTCAAGGCGCGCCGCTCGTGCCTGCTTTTCACGATGCGGTGTGGCGTGACGCGACCAAAAACCGCGTTGTCCTCAACATCGGCGGCTTCGCCAACATCAGCGTTTTAAACCTGAACGAAACCACTTTTGGCTTTGACACAGGACCAGGCAATGTCCTGATGGACGCATGGGTGGCCAAACACCAAGGCAAAGCCTATGACGAAAATGGTGATTGGGCTGCCAGCGGCACGCCCGACTCGGCGCTTCTCGACTCGCTGCTGTCCGATGCGTATTTCAGCATGCCACACCCAAAAAGCACAGGACGCGACAGCTTTCACCTTGATTGGTTAAACAGCCATTTAACCAATCATCCCGCAATCAGCGCAGTCGATGTGCAGGCCACGCTGTTGCGATTGACTGCATTGAGCATCGCCCGTGAAATCACACGCGTTTCACCCAGCCTAGACCAACTCATCGTCTGCGGTGGCGGCGCATACAATGCCGCCCTGCTCGCCCTGCTCGGACAATATTTACCCAACGCAACTGTGTGTCCCTCCAGTGAACACGGCATCGATGCAGAGCACGTCGAAGCCGCCGCCTTCGCTTGGCTTGCCGCGCAAACATTAAACCACCGCAGCAGTAATTTGCCCGCCGCCACGGGCGCGAGCGGCGCGAGGATTTTGGGCAACATCACAAGCGCCTAACATAGCCCAACGCGCACGCCGGTTTTTCGGTAAAATGCCGCCATTGCGCGACTGGCGTATTTTTTATCGAGGTATATCCGTGTCTGACATCTTAAAAAGCTTTGCCGCACGTTCACAGTGGTGGACACTCGCCATGTTTGACATCAAACAGCGCTACCGCCGCTCCACGCTCGGGCCGCTTTGGATTACATTGTCCACGGGCATTATGGTCGGCGCGCTGGGCGCGCTGTGGTCGACTTTATTTAAGATGGAGCTCAAAGAATTCATGCCCTTCTTCGCAGTGGGCCTGATACTCTGGACCTTCATCTCATCACAAATCAACGAGGCGTGTACCACCTACACCCAGTTTGAAGGCTACATCAAACAAATCAACCTGCCCCTGCCTTTGTACGTCCTGCGCGTGTGGTCACGCAATTTGATATTGCTCGCACACAACATGATTGTTTTTTTGGTGGTCTGGGCGGCATTCAAATTCGGCTGGATGCCCAATCTGCCGATGGCGTTACTGGGATTTATGGTCATGGCACTCACCGTGTTTTTTGCATCCATACCCATTGCGATTCTTTGCACCCGATATCGCGACATTTCGCCGATTGTTCAGAGCATTATTCAAATCATGTATTTTTTCACGCCAGTGATGTGGCAGAAAAAAATCCTGCCAGAGCAATACCACTGGGTGGCTGATTACAACCCATTCAATCATTTGTTTGAAATCGTCCGTGCGCCGTTGATTGGTCAAACCGCAGAATTACAATCATGGATTTGGTCAATCGGCATGCTGGCTTTATTCGCCCTACTCGCATCGTTCATGCACAATCGCTACCGCAAGCGCGTCGCTTACTGGCTTTAATTTATTGAGAACTCATATGACTGCACACATTATTGCTAAAAACGTCGGCGTTGAATTCCCAATATTCAACAGCAGCCACCGCTCGCTCAAAAAAAGCATCCTCAACGTCAGCACTGGTGGACGTGTCGCCAAAGACACCAAAAACCATGTCGTGGTGCGCGCGCTTGAAGACATTAATTTTGAGTTTTACCCTGGCGATCGAGTCGGTTTGGTCGGCCACAATGGCTCAGGCAAAACCACTCTGTTGCGCGCGCTCTCTGGTGTTTACACCCCCACAGAAGGCCAACTGGACGTCAAGGGCAACCTCGCCACCCTACTCGACATCGGACTGGGTATGGACGGCGAGGCCTCTGGGTTCGAAAACATCCGCATTCGTGGCCTGCTCATGGGCTTGACGCTCGAAGAAATCGACGCCAAAACAGATGAAATCGCCGCATTCACCGAACTCGGCGAATACCTCAACATGCCCATGCGCACCTACTCATCTGGCATGCTCGTGCGCCTCGGCTTCGCCGTCTCCACCAGCATCAACGCTGACATTGTCTTAATGGATGAGTGGCTGTCTGTCGGCGATGCGGATTTTCAAAAGAAAGCATCCGAGCGCCTCAATAAATTTGTCGATGCCGCCTCCATACTGGTCATCGCCTCGCACGACATGAGCCTCGTCGAGAAAACCTGCAACAAAATCATCCGCATGGAACACGGTAAAATGGTCGAGGTGCGCGACCATGTGCCGACTGGGTTTGACGCCAGCACATGATGAAAACCACTCAAACTCAACCATCCTTAACCCCCGTTATTTTGTGCGGTGGTTCTGGTACGCGGCTGTGGCCTTTGTCTCGCGAAAAGCACCCCAAGCAACTGTTGAGTTTGGTCGACGAAAACACATTACTCCAAGCCACGGCATTGCGTCTCGAGCAGTTGGCATTAGACATCCCTGTCTCCAAAAAGCCGATTGTGGTGTGTAACCATGAATACCGCTTCATCATTGCAGAGCATCTCCAACAAGTGGGCATTCTGCCCGCTCAAATCATTCTA
>CALMCK010000277.1 GCA_937862845.1 uncultured Burkholderiaceae bacterium
AAAACGCTTCAGCGGCATCGCTCAGCTGAACCAATGTGTCGCAGCGTGATTTATACAGCGCGACGATGTCGGACAGCGGGTAGGTGGTCAGTGGATGTGTGTGCTCGTAGTTCGCCAAAGCTGCGGTCAGACGTGGCTCGATGAGCGCGACCAATTCGTCGTGCGGTTTGGCATTGATGTAGTGGTGGTTGACCCAGTCGAGTTTTTTGGGGTCCCACTGTGAGGAGGATGATGACAAATGCTCGACGCTGAACCATTCAACGAATTGCTCACGCGTGAACAGCTCATCATCGCCGTGTCCCCAGCCGAGGCGGGCGAGGTAGTTGTTCAGCGCTTCTGGCAAATAACCCATGCGCTCGTAGTCCATGACCGCCGTGGCATTTCTGCGCTTGGACAGCTTCGTGCCATCGGGCGCCAGAATCATCGGGATGTGGCCATAAAACGGCACGGGCGCGTTGAGTGCTTTGAGGATGTTGATTTGCTTGGGCGTGTTGTTGACATGGTCGTCGCCACGAATCACGTGCGTGATGTTCATGTCCCAATCATCGATGACCACGCAAAAATTATAGGTCGGTGTACCATCTGGACGGGCGATAATTAAGTCGTCGAGCTCTTCGTTGTTGAACGAAATCTCGCCCTTGACGACATCGACCCAAGAGGTGTTGCCATCCAATGGGTTGCGAAAACGTACCACGGGCTGCACGCCTTCAGGCACTGCGGGCAATGTTTTGCCTGTCTCTGGGCGCCACGTACCATCGTATTTCTCACGCTGACCAGCGGCTTTTTGCGCTTCGCGCATGGCTTCGAGTTCTTCACGTGAGGTGTAGCAGTGGTACGCCGTGCCTTCATCGAGCATTTGTGCAATGACTGCGCGGTATCGGTCCATCCGTTGCATTTGATAATACGGGCCGTCATCGTGCGTCAGTCCGAGCCACTGCATGGCGTTGAGGATTTCGGCGACGTTTTCAGGGGTTGAGCGTTCGACATCGGTGTCCTCGATTCGCAGTACAAAAGTGCCGCCAAAATGCTGGGCCAGTGCCCAGCTAAACAAAGCCGTGCGTGCGCCGCCGATGTGCAGAGCACCTGTGGGGCTGGGGGCGAAACGGGTGCGAATGTTGTTCATGTGTGTCCTAATTCAATAAAAATTTTAATCGAAACCTTTGCCAAATACGCTGCGCGTGCCAGAGAATACTTCGTGCAATGCACGCCGCTCGCGGTGCAGAAGTGCGGTGCCGAGTAAGGCGAGCCAGTTGAGCACAAGGCAAAACAATAAACCAAAAAACACGGTCACGCCGCTGTAAGTGAACTCATGGAGACGGTTCATGGCGGTGTAAACAATGAGTAAGGCGGGCGCGCAGCCGATGAGTGCAGCGAATGTGTAGCGCAGCCATGATTGGCGCGCGCTCGGCAGGGTGCTGTTGTTGTGATTGAGGATGCGGATGTGCCAAGTTTTTTGCGCCAGTGTTTGACCGCTGCGCGTCCAGCAGTATTTAAAATATAGGCCAAAAATGAGGTAGAGCAAAATTTGCGTGAGCCAGTTCGGCGTCGTGTGTCCTGTCATCGTGCCGACGGATTGAACCAGTAGACCGGTGACGAAATAAAGTCCAAACAATAAAACAAATTCGTAAATACTCGCGACGAAGCGGCGTGCGATGGTAGGGCTGTGCATGGTGTTCTATCAGGCAAAGGCAGTATTTTAGCGCAAAATACGAGTCCTGCTTGGGGTTTTGGGAGAAATGCCCTAACGATTATCTCGTGCTTTTAGGCTCAAGTACATCAATGCGACGTTGATAGAGTCGTTCAGTGCATCATGACGAGGAAGGTCGGGAAGATTGAGCTTTGAAATAATGGTGGCCATGTGCAGGTCTATGTAAGCTTCTGCGTTTTTTTTGCGTTCTTGATCATAAAACACGCCAGACACTTCAATTTTTTTATTGGGTAATTTAATGCCAATCATGGGTTTTAGAAACTTATTGACCATGGCGATGTCATAATCAACATAGTAACCAACGAGTGTGCGCCCGCCAATAAACTCTAATAATTGAGTGATGCCTTCTTGTACGCTGACACCTTGGCTAACGTCTTTGGGGCGCAGGCCATGGATGGTCACGTTTTTGGCTTCCATGACACCTTCCGGCTTGATGATGATGTAAAAAGACTCGCTGGTCAGTACGGTGTTGTTTCGAATTTTGACAGCACCTATCGAGATTATCTCGGCTTCTTTCACATTTAAACTGGTGGTTTCACAGTCAAAACTGACCAACTCGTTAGGATGCTGCGTAAATAAATACTGATAACGTTGATCTTTGAGTTTTTTTAATTGCCAGATTTTTTTTAAAGTATCTAACATCAGAGATTCCCCAGATGGAAGTGCTGCCGTATTGTTGATTTGAAACGCTTGACCACTTGTAATGCCTCCTTAAGTAAGTCTCTCTCTAATGTAGCGAGCGCTAAAGTGTCCACTTGATTGTTAATCAGCTCGTCGGGTTTTAGAGTCAGTGAGCTCAAGCCAGCTTTAAGCCTCAACCCCATCATGAATGTGAATGCTTCTGATAAATCTTCTGCCAGTGTTTTATCCAATACATCCGCAAGTGCCAAGCGATTGATCCGTTCAAAGGTGTTGGTTTCAGTGATGCGTGTTTGCAGGCTTAGGGCGCGGATGCCATGTACAACAGGGAATATCCCCATTTTTTTGATGTCCATGAGTTCTGTGGTGTCTCGGTTAAGCAGCTGTGAAAAAAAACCACTGGAATGACTGTCAAAAAGTTCGATTGTTTGGGCAAACCTACTCATCATTCCTGCATTGTTATTGAATATTTTGTGCAGGTGTTCTTTGGCAGTTTCTAGTAATTTAAAATCTCCAGCCACTTCTTTCGCATCAATAAATATCGCTAAATTAAGCAATGCAGTGCCATCAGGCTCGTAGCACCACTGAGTGATTGAGGTTTTAAATTCGGATAAGGTTTTTCGCCACATCGGGTTGTTAACCATAATTTGGCCTTTACACAGTGGGTAGCCGAGCTCGCTCAAAACCTGAGAGAATGATTCGCAGGCGATGCGTGCCATCTCTAAATCCGCCGAGTCATCTAAGATAAGTGCGTTGTCTTGATCTGTTTTGAGAATTTGTTCTCCGCGACCCTCTGAACCCATCACAATCAAACACGATTTATTATAAAGCTCGGGTGGGGCAATCAGCCGCCATGTTTTTTCAAATAAATTGGTATTAAGTACCTGCATCAGTTGTGCCAACTGAGGGGCGCGCACACCATTGTTATGCAGAATCCGTATGGATTGAACCATTTGCTCTGATATGCCAATCAACTCATCAATGCTTTGTGCTCGTTCTATGCGTTGTGCCACGAGATGGGTGTGGTTGGAAAAATATGCGAGAATGTCTATCTGTTCCAGAGTGCCAATCGGTAACGAGTTTTCAGTGACAACCACCCGTTGGATCTTAAATTGTGTCATGCGCAATAAAGCGTTGAATATATAGTCATCAATATCAATTGTGATTAAGTCGACGGGCGACCATTGCCAAACTGGGTCGCTGGTTTTCGCGCCTGCGATAATGACATCTCGAAAAGCTGACTCGGTAAATAAACCGAAGCGACCTTCATGGCGCAAAATAATGGATTTGCTTTGAGCCTGTTTCATGACCCCAGCGGCATGCAAAACACTGTCATTGCCATCGAGCCAGACGGTATTGCCACGATATGCATCACAAACCCGCGCTGTAAATAAGCTTTCGAACTCATTTACTTTACTGTTTTTGACCATGCTGGATAGTTTTTCCGCGACATTGGCATAAAAATATGCGCCAAATTGTGGATTAGACTGAATCAATTCTGTGATTGTTTTTTTGGGTATTGTATAAACCAATGCCTCTTCTTGCACAATCAATCGGTTGGCACTGTGGCCTTGCACCAGTGCGCGTGGCTCAAAACTGTCTCGTGGGTGATAGAGACCGACGATTTCGTTGGCGAGATTGACTTCACGTACCAAGCCTTTGATGATGGTGTATAAATAATCAACGCTTTGATCGGCTTCAAGTATCACTGTTTCATCTTCAAAAAAACTGATGTTGACTGCGTTTTGTAAAAGGTTGCGTTCAGGAGTTGTCAAAAATTCGTACGGGGGAAAGTTAAAGTCGAAGCGTTCCATGAGCATCCTTCATTTAAAACGTTTATTGGCACCGTTAGACGGTGTGTTGTGTATTTGTTGGACTGTACTGAGCCTTATCAGGATTCATTTGTCGGGCTTGCGTGCAATCGCTTGAACCACTGCTGCCATACCTGTGTGATAGCTTCCTTCTATGACTTCTCGTTCGCATTCTACCAAGTGCGTGAACGCCAGCCCATCTAGCTCTAACGCCAGGTTTTCTTTTGTTGGCATGGTATCGACTGAAGGGCCACCACCTGTATTGAAATTTAACTGCTCGGGCCGATAGGCTTCAAGTAAAAATACACCGTTGGCTTTTAACCCTTGAATCACTTGTTGATGTATTTTTGTGCGCAGCGTGGCGCCTAATGGGCAAAATATTGAGACAATGGCATCCCATTTTTCGATACCAAAATCGTATTCGACCAAATCGGCATGCACACAGTTTATTTGCACTTTGTTTTCCATCGCAAGTGCGCTCGCTTTTTGCAAGCCCACTGCTGATGAGTCTACCGCAGTAACCACATTACCGAGTGTGGCTAAAAACACTGCGTTTCGTCCCTCGCCTTCGGCAATGCACAGCACATTGCCTTTGGGAAGTTGGTTGGCATAAGCTTGTAAAAAAGTATTTGGCTCTTTGCCGTAAGCATAGTCTGTTTCGCTGTAGCGTTCATCCCACATATCGTATCCTCTGGATCTTGTCTAAAATAGTTCAATGGACAGGTATGACTGACATGTCATTAAATATTTTCCATCAAAAGTTGTTGAAAGTTCTGAGTGTTGAAACAAATTGTATTTTAACCGTGAATTCGATTGCGGCGCTAAACGTTTGTTTTGTTTGTTCTGTCGTATGCGCTGAAGGTAAATACAATACATCGAGAGAACTTCTGCTCGGTGTTTGAGCTTGATGTTTGTTGGTGGACGCGTTGTTTTAAAAACGGTGACTCGTGTGCCTGAAAGCGAAAAAAAATGATACAACGATAAAAGCAACTCAAGGCAAGGTGACATTTAGGTGTGTGCTGGTTGTGCTCTAGGCTGTGCCATAGGTGTGCGATAAAAAAACTGCGGATGATTTATCCGCAGTTTTTTGTACGTGTTCGAGTGGTTATTTTTGGTCGATGTATTTGTCCCACGTCTTGGCGCGGGTTTTGGCATTGTTGTTGTCGTCATTTTTAAGTTGTTGGTTGACTTGCATGCGTTGTTGTCCCGACAAGCTGGCCCATTCGCCCATGCGGTTTTGCGCGTTGCGCAGTTGTTCGGGGTTCATATTTTTGAGCTGATTGACACGGGCGAGCCATTGTTGGCGTTGTGCCGGCGGCAGCTGCTCCCACGTGGGTTGCAGGGGTTTGAGCATGGTTTGCTCAACGCTGCTGATCTCGCCCCAGGTCTGGGCCTGTGCGACACTGCTCAAGCTGCCGTAGGCTATCAGTGCGGCGAGCGTGGCTTTAATGAGTGTGCGGTGTTTTGATTTAATTGCCATTTTGGTAGCCTATTTTTTGGATGTGCCCTTGGATGACTTGTTGGTTGAATTGATTGAAGTCATTGTTTAAGTAAGCTTGCAGTGGAATCTCTTCGTTCAAAATCGCATCGATATTCGGTGGTTCAATATTGACGGGCGCACCGTTCATCGCGGCCAATGAGTGGGCAGAGGTGTTGGACGACGGGTCTATGAGGCCGCGCTGTGAGGCGAAAATTGCGAGGAATAATACGGGCGCTAACACCATGCCGCGTGTGAAACTGGGCAGGTGTTGCAGCCATGTGATGATGCTGTTGTTGCGCGTTTCGACGTGGGCGGGTGCGGTTTTAAGTTGGGCGATGGCGCGCACGCGACTGGCGCGCAGGCGTTCGCTGATGTGGTGTGGCAGGGCATCGACGCCGTCGTTTAATGATTGACGAGCGAGAGTGACGGCTGTGGCGCGGTCTAAATCGTGTGGTTTCGGTGGGTTCATGGTGTGATTCCTAATTCGCGAAGCTGGTCAGCAAGTGCATGGGTGGCGCGGGAGCAGTGGGTTTTCACGCTGCCTTCGGAGCAACCCATCGCCTCGGCGGTGTCCGTGACGCTGTAGTCCTCCCAATAACGCAGCAGGAAGGCTTCTCGTTGACGGTCGGGCAATTTTTTTATTAAGTCCTCGATGATGCCGAGCAATTGCTCTCGGTCAACTGTGGTTTCAGCGGATTCGACGCGATTGCCTTCATGGCGCGAGAGCAGGGATTCGAGCACATCAAAGCCCGCTTCATCCTCGCCGCTGGCTTCAAACATCGAAAAAGTCGGGGTCCAATAGTCACGTACTTTGTTGCGGCGAAAGTGATTGTGGATGGCGTTTTGTAAAATCCGTGTGAACAACATCGGCCATTCATTGGCGGGTTTTTCGCTGTAGGATTTGACAAGACTCATCATCGCGTCTTGGACGATGTCGAGCGCGTTTTCTTCATTGCGCACGGCATACAGTGCGTGCTTGTATGCGCGCCGCTCGACACTGGCGAGAAAAGCATCGAGTGTCTCGTGAATCACAGCATCAACGGGGTTGTGGGTTTGGCTCATTAATAGGCGCTAATTGTTGTTAAAATTATTTAATTTCAGTTAAGTGTCTGGCGTATTCGCGGCCGCGTTCGGCGTAGTGGTGGGCGTTGTTGGGCATGTTGGCGATTTCTTCAGCGCTCAACGGACGCACCACACGTGCGGGCGAGCCGACGATGAGCGAGCCGTCGGCGAAAACTTTGCCTTCGGTCACCAATGCGCCTGCGCCGACAATGCAGTTTGCACCAATCACGGCGCGGTTGAGTACAGTCGCGCCCATACCGATCAACGAGTTAGCGCCGATGGTGCAGCCGTGTAACGTCACACCGTGCCCAACCGTGACATTTTCAGCGATGTCCAACGGGCAACCCATGTCGGTGTGCAGTATTGAGTTCTCTTGAATATTGCTACTCGCCCCCACGCTGATGGCTTCATTGTCCCCGCGCAGCACTGCGCCAAACCAGACGTTCGCGCCTGCGGCGAGGTTGACCTTGCCGATTAAAACCGCACTTGGCGCGACGAAACAATCCGCATCGATGTGCGGGCTGTGTTGGTGTAAACGATAAATGGGCATAAGCGACCTCTGAGCTCTGTATAAGGGCACATTATAATCAATTAACGGCGTGTCACGCGGGCAAAGCACTTAAAAGATAAACTGGAATTTTACTGCCAAGATACATTACAATCTTGGTTTGGGACTCACGACGCATTGCGCGTTCACTATAAATAAACGAAGAGGGTATTACATGAGCACAAATGACATCGGCCTCGTCGGCCTCGCGGTAATGGGCCAAAACTTGGCGCTGAACATCGCCGACCATGGTTACACGATTGCGGTGTACAACCGCAGCCCCGAAAAAACCACCGAATTCATGGCGCACTGCGCGGCGCATGAGCCTGCGCACGAGCGCTTGACTGGATTTGCCGACATTGGCGAGTTTGTCAAAAGCATCAAGCGCCCGCGCAAAATCATCCTGCTGGTTAAAGCAGGTGCGGCGACGGACGCCACGATTGCTGCATTGTTGCCGCATTTAGAAGCCGATGACATCATCATCGATGGTGGCAATGCGCTGTGGACGGACACCATCCGTCGCGAAAAAGACTTATCGAGCAAAGGCTTTGAATTCATTGGCTCAGGCGTATCGGGCGGCGAGACAGGCGCACGTTTCGGTCCATCACTCATGCCTGGTGGTACAGCCAAAGCGTGGTCGTCGTTAGAACCTATTTGGCGCGACATCGCCGCCAAAGTTGACCCAGTGACAGGCAAGCAGCTTGACGGCGCAGTGGCGGGCACACCGATTGCGGGCGGCGTGCCATGCACCGCACACATCGGCACAGACGGCGCAGGCCACTATGTCAAAATGGTGCACAACGGCATTGAATACATTGACATGCAGCTCATCTGCGAAGGCTACAGCCTGATGAAAAACCTGCTCGGCATGAACGCAGGTGAAATCGGCAAAGTGTTTGAAGAATGGAATAAAGGCAAACTCGCGAGTTTTCTCATCGAAATCACCGCCGATATTTTGCAACAAAAAGACCCGATGGATGCGAGCGGCAACACATGGTTTGTCGATAAAGTCCTCGACACAGCAGGTCAAAAAGGCACAGGCATGTGGACGGCAGCGAATGCACTCGAACTCGGCGCACCCGCAAACGCGATTGCCGAAGCCGTGTTTGCCCGTGCACTGTCCGCTTTAAAATCAGAGCGAGTTGCCGCCAGCGCAATTCTTAAAGGCCCGTCGATTGCCCCTGTTGAAGGCGACCGTGCCGCCATCATCGAAGCCATCGGCGACGCACTGTACAGCTCAAAAATCTGCGCTTACGCGCAAGGCTTCCAGCTCATGACCGAAGCTGAAAAAGAATACGGCTGGACCTTGGACTTCGGCACCATCGCGCAAATTTTCCGTGGTGGCTGCATCATCCGCGCGGCGTTTTTACAAAAAATCACCGACGCATACGCCGCGAATCCAGAGTTGAAAAACCTCATGCTCGATGGCTACTTCACCAATGCGTTGCACGATGCACAAAACAACTGGCGCGAAGTGATTGCACTGGCCGTGCGCCACGGCACGCCTGTGCCCGCATTCAGCTCGGCACTCGCATACTTCGACGGCTACCGCAGTGCGACGCTGCCAGCGAATTTATTGCAAGCGCAACGTGACTATTTCGGTGCACACACTTACGAACGCATCGACTGCCCACGCGGAGAATTTTTCCACCTCGACTGGCCAGAAACACCAAGGGTGCAAGCGAAGGTTTAATTCGTTTTATTGCCAACAAGAAGCGGCTTTTGATAAAGAGCCGTTCGCAAAAAATCCCAGCGCAGGCTGGGATTTTTTGTTTGTAGAAGTAATAAGTGTAGAAGTAATAAGTGCAGAATTAACGACTGCGTGAGCTGCTTCGTGACGATGTATTTGCGCCACTGCGAGCGGGACTGCCTGAGTTTGGTTTTGAGCGATTGCCTGAGTGTCCATTGCCATTGCCGCCGCCATTGCCACGTGGCCCAGAGGTGCTGGGTTTGCGTGGGGCATTACCACCGCGACCGCCGTTGCCGCCGCGACCTTGGCTGCGCATTTGGATGGGTTGGGCGACTGCGTTGGGGTCGGGCTCAAAACCTGCGATGACTTCACGCGGGAGTTGTTGTTTAATCAATCGCTCGATGTCGCGCAGCATGATGTGTTCGTCCACGCAGACCAGTGAGACAGCTTCGCCGCTGGCGCCTGCGCGGCCTGTGCGGCCGATGCGGTGCACGTAGTCTTCGGGGACGTTGGGCAAATCGTAGTTGACGACGTGTGGCAGTTGGTCAATGTCAATCCCACGGGCGGCGATGTCGGTGGCGATGAGGGCTTGTAGTTTGCCGTCTTTGAATTCACTCAGTGCTTTGGTGCGTGCGCCTTGGCTTTTGTTGCCGTGAATCGCCATGCTGGAAATGCCATCGGCTTCGAGTTGGGTGACGAGTTTGTTGGCGCCGTGTTTGGTTCGGGTGAAAACGAGTACTTGCGACCAGTTGTTGGTTTTAATCAGGTGTGACAGCAGAGGGTGTTTGCGGTTGCGGTCAACGGGGTGGATTTTTTGGTTGATGATGTCGACGGTCGCGTTGCGGCGGGCGACTTCTATCATCGCTGGGCTGTTGAGCAGGCCGTCAGCGAGTGCTTTGATTTCGTCGGAGAATGTCGCGGAGAACAATAAGTTTTGACGCTGCTTGGGCAGTGCGGCCAGTACTTTTTTGATGTCACGAATAAAACCCATGTCGAGCATGCGGTCGGCTTCGTCGAGCACGAGGATTTCGACGTGCTTCAGATCGATGTTGCCTTGTTGCATGTGATCGAGCAGGCGACCGGGGGTGGCGACGAGAATGTCGACACCTTTGTGCAGCATTTTAATCTGTGGGTTGATGTTGACGCCACCAAACATCGCGGCGGAGGTGAGCTTGGTGTATTTGCCATAGGTCACGACAGATTCTTCGACCTGCGCGGCGAGCTCGCGCGTCGGCGTGAGAATGAGGGCGCGGATGGGGCGGCCGTGCGCGTGGTTGCGGCTGGTCGAGGTTGAGAGTCGTTGCAAAATCGGCAGCGTGAAGCTGGCGGTTTTGCCTGTGCCTGTTTGTGCGCCTGCGAGCAGGTCGCCGCCATTGAGCACGGCAGGTATGGACTGCGCTTGAATCGGCGTCGGCGTTGTGTAGCCGTGTTCAGAAATGGCGCGCAAAATCGCGTCGGATAAACCGAGTTCGGTGAATAACATGTTCAATCAATTCTTTAAAGTAAATAGTCCGACAGTATACCAGTTCGGTCCGTTGAACATGGGCTTACTGTACGGCGAGACTGCTGGGTGCTTTTGAGCGAGCGAGTAATACGCCTATCGCGCCGACACCCAACAGTGCCATTATCACGCCGACCAGTTGTGGTGAGCGCAAGTCGTAACCTGCGACCAGTGGCAGGCCACCGAGAAAAGCGCCGAGCGCATTGCCGATGTTAAAGCATGCTTGTAAAATCGATGATGCCAACGTCTCAGCACCACGAGCGGTTTGTACCATCAATGTCTGAATCGGCGGAGCGATGGCCATCACCAAGGCGCCCATGACAAAAGTACTCACCAGCATACCGATGCTCGATGCCGCAACGAAATACACCAACAACAGCATGAACGCTGTCGCCAGCAATATCGCACCTGTGGCTCTCGCGGGCGAGAA
>CALMCK010000278.1 GCA_937862845.1 uncultured Burkholderiaceae bacterium
GCACCAGTTTGGGCAATAAATTCGGCGCGATGCTGTAAATCATGCCGAGTTGCAATGTGCCGCTGGTTGGCTGAGTATTGTCCTGCACCATTTCACTGATTTGTGCGACTTGCGCGAGCACGACTTGCGCTTGCGCGATGACTTTTTCACCCATGGCGGTTGGCTGAACTTCGTGCATGCTGCGTTCAAACAGCGTCACGCCGAGTTCGGATTCGAGTTTTTTTATCGCCACGGACAATGTGGGTTGACTGACAAAACAGGCAGCTGCGGCTCGACCAAAGTGTTTTTCTCTGGTCAGCGCCACGGCATAACGCAATTCGGTAAGGGTCATCATGTTCTTTCAGGGCGGCGCGGCCGCCCTACTTTGTGCGGGTTTGGTCGGTGTTTATGCCGATAAAAAATGTTCGCGTTGGGCAAACCAGCGTTGCAAATGCAGCTCTGCCGCTTGAGGTTGGTGTTGCAGTAACCACATCGCTGCATCGCGGGCACGTTCGAGCAGCTCGATGTCTTTTTCTAAATCGGCAAAACGCAGCAACGGCAAACCCGACTGCTTTGCTCCGAGAAATTCACCTGGCCCGCGCAGCCGTAAATCTTCACGGGCGATTTCAAAACCGTCGGTGCTTTCATACATGATTTTCAGTCGCGCTTTCGCCATGGCCGAGAGTGGTTTTTCAAACAACATCACACAGGTGCTCTGCAATGCACCACGACCGACACGACCGCGCAGTTGGTGCAGTTGCGAGAGACCGAAACGCTCGGCGTGCTCAATCACCATCCAGCTTGCATTTGGTACATCCACACCGACTTCAATCACGGTCGTGGCGACCAAAATCTGTATTCGCCCTGCGACGAACTCGGCCATGACATCGCGCTTCTCCTGCGCGCTCATGCGGCCATGCACGAGGCCGATGTTCAGCTCTGGCAAAGCGGCCACCAGCGCGGCGTGCGTGTCGATGGCGGTTTGTAACTCAAGCGCTTCGGACTCCTCAATCAGCGGGCACACCCAGTAGACTTGCTCGCCCTTTGAGACTTCTTGTGCGACTTTATCGACGACTTCATGGCGACGACTTTGGTCAATCAGCTTGGTCACGATGGGCGTTCGCCCTGGTGGCAATTCATCCAAAATCGCCACGTCCAAATCCGCAAAATACGACAGTGCCAGCGTGCGAGGAATCGGCGTGGCGCTCATCATGAGTTGATGTGGTGCATCGTATTGCGGCTTGATTTGACTTTGCACGGACTCGTTCATTTTGTGGCGCAGCGCCAGTCGTTGACCGACACCAAAGCGATGTTGCTCATCAATCACCGCCAAGCCCAAGTCGTCAAACTGCACCGCATCCTGTATCAATGCGTGTGTACCGACGACGATGTGCACCTCGTGTTGCGTCAATGCGCTGTAAACCGCCAGCTTGTCTTTTTTCTTCACGCTCGAGGCGAGCCACGCGACCTTAATGCCGAGCGGTGTGAACCAGCCGTGCAGTTTTTCGTACAGTTGTTCGGCCAAAATCTCCGTCGGCGCCATCACCGCCGCCTGTCGCCCTGCCGATACGCACTGCGCGCAGGCGAGTCCCGCCAGCACGGTTTTGCCCGCGCCGACATCGCCTTGCAGCAGTCGATGCATCGGATGTGCTGCGAGCATATCGGTTTGTATTTGCGCCCACGCACGGTTTTGCGCCCCCGTCATTTTAAACGGCAGCTGCGCGATGAATTGCGCCAACACATCACTCTGCGCATCGAGTGCGGGCGCACGCTCGGCGCTGCGCTTGAGTTTGGCCTTGGTCAATGAGAGTTGTTGGGCAAGCAGCTCTTCAAACTTAATCCGAGACCACGCGACATGGTCACGCTCGGTCAGCGCGGATGGATTGACATCGGGCGGCGGCGCGTGCAGCAACGTGACCGCCTCACGCAGCGTCGGCCATGTGCCGTCTAAAATTTGTGCGGGCAGTTGCTCGGGCAAATCAACCGATTCGAGCGCCTTGGCGATGAGTTTGCGCCATGCCGATTGCGCCAAGCCGTCGGTGGTTGGATAAACGGGCGTGAGCGTCTCGCCGAGCGGTGTGTCGTCATGCACGGCTTGGAAACGCGGATGCACCATTTCCATACCAAAAAAACCATGGCGCGCCTCACCCTGCACACGCATCAATGCATCGGCTTTAAATGCGCTGGTGTGGTTCGGGTAAAAATGAATAAAGCGCAGCACCAGCGTCTCATCGGCATCGTCCACCGTGGTCACCACCAACTGACGGCGCGGTCGAAACTGCACCGTCGCCTCGATGACGCGCACCTGTGCCTGCGCAAACACACCGAGCCGCAAATCCGCGACAGGGGTGATGCGCGTCTCATCCTCATAGCGCAGTGGAATGTGCAGCAGGATGTCTTGATCCGTGCGCAACCCCAGCTTGGCCAATTTCTCGGCAAGTTTGGGCGTGATTTTAAGGGATTTGGAAAACTCAGCAGGAAGGCTCACGGCGTGTCATGTATCTATGTGGTTTGATTTTTGATAGTTTACAGCAATGGTGCTGTGATGTGAGACAACTCTGGCATCTGTGCAATCCATTATTGCCCGTTGGTTAGAAAAACAAGCATGGATTGCGCAGCGCGCACAGCAAAACGCCCTGCTGTTGAGCAAGGCGTTTTTCAATGAAGCATTCGATTATAGATCCACAGAGTCAATCACCGCATAAGCCGAGTGATTGTGAGTGGAGTCAAAATTCTCCGCCTCAACCGTGAACGCATCCACATAGTCCTGCGCTTTAAGTACGCCTGCGACGTCGCGCACGAGGTCTTCGACGAACTTTGGATTGTCATACGCGCGCTCGGTGACGTATTTCTCGTCGGGGCGTTTGAGCAAACCATACAGCTCGCATGAGCCTTGCGCTTCGATGGCGGCAATCAGGGCATGCAAATCAAATGCGGCCGCGGCTTCGTTCAAAGTCAGGTGTGCGGTGACGTGTGAGCGTTGATTGTGTGCGCCGTATTCGGAGATTTTTTTCGAGCATGGGCATAGGCTGGTCATGGGAATGAGCACGGAAAGCTGGATGCTTGATTGGCCGTTTTTGTGCACGCCATTCAGGCTGACTTCGTAGTCCATGAGGCTTTTGATGCCTGAAATCGGCGCGGTTTTTTCGACGAAATACGGGAAGCGGACGTGGATGTCACCTTTGCTCGCTTCGAGTCGGCCCATCATGTCACCGACGAGGTCTTTGAAACTCGCGAGGGTGAACACGGTTTTATTTTCTTCAAGCAGCGCGATGAAGCGCGACATGTGCGTGCCCTTCTGATCGGCAGGCAGATGCACGGTCATGGTGTAGGTCGCGACGGTGGCTTGCGCGCCTGCGCCGAGGTCGATTTGCAACGGGAAACGCACGTCTTTGATGCCGACTCGAGAAATCGGCATGTTGCGCGCATCGAGGCTGCTTTGAACGTCGGGAATGGCTTTAAAATCTGTGGGGGAATTCATGGATATGCTTTCAATTAAGATTCGTGGTTCTGTTCAAGTTGCTTTATCAAAAAGCGTTTTGAATCGTTCCAGCATGGAGAGGTTCGTCATTTCCGCGTGGGTTTAGCGGGAAACCAGTGGTTTTTAGTTTGTACAAATATCTAAAAAGTCAAAAACCAAACCACCAGATTCCCGATTAAAACATTCGGGAATGACGGCTTGAAAAATAACCGACTATTTCAATCAACTATTGACAGGTGACACTATGCCACAAATTCGCGAACTCTGCTGGCGACGCCTTGCTCGTCAAGTCCGCAGTTGGCGTACAACGCGTTGCAGTCGCCGTGGTCGATGAATTTATCGGGCAGACCGAGGTGCAATACTTTCGGTGCGCAGCCGTTTGCGGCAAACCACTCGGCGACGGCGCTGCCTGCGCCGCCTGTGACGCATGAGTCCTCTAGCGTGATGAAGTGTGTGTGACTCAAAACGAGTTCTGCCAATAATTTTTCATCGAGCGGTTTGACCCAGCGCATGTCCACCAGCGTGGCATTGTGTTGCTCGGCGGCGAGTTTCGCGGTGTGCAGCATGGTGCCAAATGCCAAAATCGCAACGCGCTCACCGCGCCGCACGACTTGGGCCTCGCCGATGGTCAGCGGGGTTAAATCTGTCGGCAACGCCGCGCCAATCCCAGAACCACGTGGATAGCGTACCGCAGCAGGACCCGCATATTGATACGCTGCGCTGAGCAGTCCGCGTGTCTCGGCCTCGTCTGACGGCGTGGCCAAAAGGATGTTGGGCACGCAGCGCAGATACGCCACATCGTACACGCCCGCATGCGTCGCGCCATCGGCTCCGACCAAACCCGCGCGGTCAATCGCGAAGGTCACGTCGAGATTTTGCAACGCAATGTCGTGAATCACTTGGTCATAGGCGCGCTGTAGAAAAGTTGAATAAATCGCCAACACTGGCTTCAAATCATCGCAGGCCAAGCCCGCCGCAAAGGTCGCTGCATGTTGCTCGGCAATGCCCACGTCGAAATAACGTGATGGGTATGTCGCTTCGAACTCGACCAAACCAGAGCCTTCGCGCATCGCGGGCGTGATGGCGACAAGACGCGAATCGGCGGCAGCCATGTCGCAAATCCAGCTGCCAAACACCTGCGTGAAGGTCGGTTTTTTGACGACCGTCGACGGCACAATGCCTTCGGATGGATTAAATGTCGACGGCCCGTGGTACATAATCGGGTCGTCTTCGGCGAGTTTATAGCCCTGCCCTTTTTTCGTCACGACATGGAGAAACTGCACACCGCCCCGTTTTTTTAGGTTTTCTAATGTGGGAATCAAGGAGTCCAAATCGTGGCCGTCAATCGGCCCGATGTAGTTGAAACCGAATTCTTCAAACATCGTGGCAGGCACAATCATGCCTTTGGTGTGCTCCTCAAAACGCTTTGCAAACTCAAGTGCACGCGGCGCCGCACTTAAAATTTTCTTTAATCGACCTCGTGCAGCATGCACAAAATTACCACTCAACAACCGCGCCAAATAGCGATTCATCGCGCCGACAGGCGGTGAAATCGACATGTCATTGTCATTGAGTATCACCAATAAATTGATGTTTTCAGTCACCCCAGCATTGTTCATCGCTTCAAATGCCATGCCGCCCGTCAATGCGCCATCGCCAATCACCGCGATGTGCTGACGCGTCGTCAAACCCAAATGCCGCGCCGCCGCTGCCATGCCGAGCGCCGCAGAAATGCTGGTCGATGAGTGCGCCGTGCCAAAGGCATCGTATGGCGACTCAGAACGCTTGGGAAACCCAGACAAACCACCGAGCTGGCGCAACGTCCCCATCTGCTCGCGCCGCCCTGTGAGGATTTTATGGCCATAGCTTTGGTGGCCGACATCCCAAACGATTTTATCATCAGGCGTGTTAAACACATGATGCAACGCCACGGTCAACTCGACCGTACCGAGATTCGAGGACAGGTGCCCACCCGTCTGCGCCACGGATTCAAGGATGAACTCACGCAGCTCGCTCGTGAGCTGACCGAGTTGCTCACGGTTGAGCGAGCGCACGTTGGCTGGGTCGTTGGTGTGGTTTAAGGTGGGGAAATTGCTGTTCATTTTATAGCCTAGGCTGGTGGTATTGGGTGCAGTTTAGTATCGGTTTGTGTGCTGCGTGTGGGTTGTGCGCGGGTTAGTTTACTCGCTCAAAACAATACGCCGCCAAATCGGCCAATCGCTGGGCGCGTGCGCCATAAGGTGCAAGGCTGTTCAAACAATCATGATACAGGCTCAGTGCATAACGCTGCGCACCATCAAGCCCGAGCGTGCTGACGTAGGTCGGCTTGTCGGCTTGTGAGTCTTTGCCTGCGGTTTTGCCGAGCGTCGCGGTGGACTGAGAGGTGTCGAGCACGTCATCGACGACTTGAAACAACAAGCCGAGTTGCTCGGCATAGCGATTGAGCGCATCGATGTCCTCGGCCACCCCACCCTCGCCGCAGCGTGCACCCATAGCCAATGATGCATGCAACAATGCGCCTGTTTTGAGGCGGTGCATGGCCTGCATGTCGGTTTGGGTGAGTTTGAGTCCGACCGAGTGACAGTCAATCGCTTGGCCGCCCGCCATGCCCGCCACGCCCGATGCTCTGGCGAATTCGCGAATCAGTGCGACCTGAGTCGATGCATCGGTTGCGCTGACGCTGAGTGTCCAAAAAGCCAACGTTTGTAAGGCATCGCCCGCCAATAATGCCATCGCCTCGCCATACAGCACATGGACAGTCGGCTGGCCACGGCGCAAATCATCATCGTCCATGCACGGCAAATCATCGTGTATCAGTGAGTAGGCGTGCATGTACTCCAGTGCGGCCGCCACATCGAGCAAGGTTTTTTTGTCTGCGTGCAGCATTTGTCCTGCGGCAATCACGGCCAGTGCCCGCACGCGTTTGCCGCCATTCATCACACCGTGCTGCATGGCTTTGAGCAATGGCGATTGTTGCGCGACCAGATGGCTCGCGTATTCGGTCAAACCAGCTGCGAGGCGCGCTTCAATCTGTGGCCGCCAGCCAGCGGCCCATGTGTTGAATGCTGCGGCGTCGCCCGTTAAAACCATCGGGCTCACTGTGCGCTGCCTGTGGTTAAATCAAATGGTTTCGCCATGTCGTTTTCAACGATTTTAATCTGCTCATCGACACGGGTCAGCTGTGCTTGGCAGTATTTAACCAAATACGCACCGCGCTGATACGCCGCGAGCGAGGCGTCGAGCGCCAGCTCTCCGTTTTCCATGCCTTCGACCAGCTCGTCGAGCTCGCGCATGGCGTCCTCGAAGCTGGTGGGTTCTGCGGTTTTGGTTTTACGGGTGACCATGGACGTGCCTTTGATGTTTTTGCTTAAACGTGCAATTTGAAAAATAGCATGATTTTACGTGAAATCGAGCGTGAAAGACAGGTTTATCCCCGCCCTCGCCCGAAAATCGCCGATGGTGTTGGGGATAATTGCATGATTCTGAAACGCCACCATCAAAAATCGCGCCGAACTCGGCGCGATTTTATCCATGCAGTGACACTCAATCAATCATCACCCTGAACCGACAGCGTGACCCGACGGTTTGGTGCGAGGCAGGCGATGAGCTGGGCGCGGTTGCTTTGCGAGCAGCTCGCCACAGGGCTGGACTCGCCCATGCCTTGTGCGCTGATGCTTGATGATGACACACCTTGTGCGATGAGGTAATTTCGCACGGTGTTGGCGCGGGCTTGCGAGAGCATTTGATTCGATGCTTCTGAACCGATGCGGTCGGTATGGGCTTGTATACGCACGTTTTGGCCGCTTTGAATCTGGCTTGCAATCTCATCGAGTTGGCGGCGACCTGCGGGGTTTAAGTCGGCCAAACTTGAGCGTCCGAATGCAAACAAGGCATCGGCCGACAAAGTCATCTGCTTGGGCGCGGCCGCTGATGC
>CALMCK010000279.1 GCA_937862845.1 uncultured Burkholderiaceae bacterium
CGAACCGTTGGCATCAGATGAGTGTGATGCTGTCGGCGGCGAGTGGCTTGCGTTGGGTGAAAAATTTAACGCACGCGGCGGATGAGGCGGAACTATTGGCCGAAGTGGAGGCGCTCGGTGCGGATGTGGCGGAAGTTGCGCCGATTTATCTGCCGTATCTGTCGGGTGAGCGCACGCCGCACAATGACCCGTATGCGAAGGGTGTGTTTTTTGGTTTGACGCAGGATGTTGAGCGCGGGCATTTGGCGTATGCGGTGATTGAGGGGGTGGCATTTGGCTTGCTCGATGGCTTGGATGCGTTGCGCTCGGCGGGCACGATGGTGCATGAGTTATCATTGGTCGGTGGCGGCTCGCGCAGTGGGTATTGGGCGCAATTATTGGCCGATGTGTTGCAGACGACGATTGTCACGCACGTCGGCTCGGCGGCAGGTGGTGCGCTCGGCGCGGCTCGGCTGGGTGCATTGGCGTGTGGCTTGAGTGAGGCGGATGTGTGTGTGAAACCGCCTGTCTCGGTGCGGTTTGTGCCGCGTGCGGTGGATGCACGGTTGGTGCGGCGTTACGGTGAGTTTAAAGAAGTTTATGTGGCGAATAAGGCGTTGTTTAAGGCATTTTATTCGGAGTGAAAATCGTTGGGTAAGGTGGGCATTGCCCACCAAAACCTCACCACAGTGTGTGTTGTTGGTGTTTTAAAGTGATGGTGGGCAGTGCCACCTGACAAAATTCATAAGTGTTTAGGAGACAAGAATGAGAGATTATTTTAAAGACATTCCTCAGATTAAATTTGAGGGCGTGGACAGCCAAAACCCTTTGGCATTTCGTTATTACAACCCGGAACAAGTGGTGATGGGCAAAACCATGAAAGAGCACCTGCGCTTTGCGGCGTGTTATTGGCACACGTTTTGCTGGAACGGCTCTGACCCATTTGGCGGCGCGACATTTGAGCGTCCTTGGTTTCAAGGCGGCACGCCGCTTGAGTTGGCGGAGCAAAAGGCCGATGCGGCGTTTGATTACTTCACGAAACTCAATGTGCCGTACTACTGCTTTCACGACCGCGATGTCGCTCCAGAAGGCGCAACGCCGCGCGAGTCGCAAAGTAATTTTTTACATATGGTCGATAAGCTCGAAGCGCATCAAGCGCGCACGGGCATGAAACTGCTCTGGGGCACGGCGAATGTGTTCAGCCATCGCCGATTCATGTCGGGTGCGGCGACCAATCCGAATCCAGAATTATTTGCCATGGCCGCTGCGCAGGTGCGCGATGCGATGGATGCGACGCTGCGACTGGGCGGTGAAAACTATGTGTTGTGGGGTGGTCGTGAGGGCTATGAGACTTTGCTCAACACCGACATGGGGCATGAGCTCGATCAGCTCGGGCGTTTTCTCAATATGGTGGTGGAATACAAACACAAAATCGGCTTTAAAGGCACAATTTTGATTGAACCAAAACCACGCGAGCCGACCAAGCATCAGTATGATTTTGACACCGCCACCGTGTATGGTTTGCTGGCGCGTGCTGGGCTTGAGAAAGAAATCAAAGTGAATATCGAAGCGAACCACGCGACTTTGTCTGGGCACAGTTTTGAGCATGAGATTGCCACAGCGATAGCCTTGGGTATTTTTGGCAGCATCGACATGAACCGTGGCGACCCGCAGCTTGGCTGGGACACGGACCAGTTCCCAAACAACGTGCCCGACACGGCCATCGCGATGTATCACATATTGCAAGCGGGTGGCTTCACCACGGGCGGCCTTAATTTTGACTCGAAACTGCGCCGTCAATCGATTGATGCCGCGGATTTGTTTCACGGCCACATCGGCGGCATGGATGTCTCGGCGCGGGCACTGCTCTGCGCGGAGAAAATGATCACCGATGGCCGCATGAAATCTGCAGTGGACGAGCGCTACGCAGGCTGGAATGCAGACTGGGCGCAAGATGTGATGGCGGGTAAAGTCGGTCTGGATGCATTGGCGGATAAAGTTTTGACGAACAACACCGATGTTTTACCCGTGTCGGCTCGTCAGGAAGCACTGGAGAATTTAGTCAATCGATTTGTGTGATGGTTTAAACGGATAGTCATATGGGCTGGGCGTTAAAGATTTGTATTTTTAAACAATTAAATATTGACAAGCCGTTTAAACTGTTGTTCAATACAACACCGCAGTGAAAAACAAACTGTTCTAACAGCACTGCGTTATTTAAACCTCAGGAGACCCAACATGAAGAAGCAACTTTTAGCATTGAGCGTTATCGCAGCAGCACTCGCATTGACCGCTTGCAACAAACCAGCCGAAGCCCCAAAAGCAGACGCAACCAAAACTGACGCCACAGCACCTGCAGCCGCAGGCGGTTTGATTGGCTTGGCCATTCCAGAAACCAACGTTGAACGTTGGAAAGGCGATGCCGAGTTCATGCAAAAAGAACTCGAAGCCAAAGGCTATAAAGTTGAAATCGCATACGGTGACGGCGATCAATCAAAACAAAACAAACAAATCGAAGACTTCATCACCAAAGGTGCCAAAGTCATCGTGGTCGGCTCAGTCACACCAGCGGCCGCTGAAGCCGTTGAGTCTGCCAAAAAAGCAGGCATCCAAGTCATCGCATACGATCGCCTCATCACAGGCACAGACGCATACGATTACTACTTGACGTTTGACAACACCAAAGTCGGCACGATTCAAGGCGAAGCGATTAAAGCGGCACTTGACTTGGACAAAGCGGACAAAGCAAAACCAAAAAACATCGCATTGTTTTCTGGCGCAGCGACAGACAACAACGCTCGTTTCTTCTTTGACGGCGCCGCTGAAGTCTTAAAGCCTTACGTGGCAGCAGGCACAGTTAAAGTGTGCGGTCCAGCACCAGCGAACTCAGCAGACGCAGAATGGTCTAAAACCACCACTGAAGGCTGGCAAGCAGACAAAGCCAAAGCGCGCATGGAAACATTGCTCTCTGGCGATTGCAAAGGCGTGACGCTCGACGCAGTATTGTCACCGAACGACACATTGGCACGTGCCATCATCGGCGCTTTGGAGCAAGATGGTAAATACAAAAAATTACCGTTTGTGACGGGCCAAGATGGCGAATTGTTGTCTGTAAAATGGATTATCGAAGGCAAACAAGGCATGACCGTGTTTAAAGACACGCGTAACTTGGCCAAAGCCACTGCTGAAGCCGTTGACGCATTGGTTAAAGGTACAAAACCAGCGCCATCGGTTAAAAACGTTGCCGACAACAGCACTTACGACACAGGCAAGAAAAAAGTTCAATCGTTCCTGCTCGAACCAGAAGCGGTCACCAAAGACAATGCAGTTAAAGTCATGGTTGACGGTGGCTTCTACACGGCCGATCAAGTGGCCAAAGGCACGAAATAAGATTGATGCTTGAAACCATTAACCTGAAATAGTCAGCAGTACCCGCCGCATTTTGCACATGCACCATTATTCACAACAGCAAATTGCGGCGGTTTAGCATCATCGGTTTAGAGTCACACTGTGCTCAATGCACAGCATAATTAAAAAATCAAACAAACGACGACGGCATCAAACCTCGCGGATTGTTTTGAACGAGACAAGGGGTTCAGATGGACACCATATTAGACATCAAAGGTTTGCGCAAGACCTTCGGTCCAGTCGTGGCCTTGGATAAAGTCGATGTGCACGTCACCCGTGCCAACATCCACTTCATCGTCGGTGAAAACGGCGCAGGCAAGTCAACCATGATGAAAGTCATCAGCGGCGTCTATCCGCAAGGCAGCTACGAAGGCCAAGTGCTGTACAACGGCCAAGAATGCCACTTCAACAACATCAAAGAAAGTGAAAAAGCAGGCATCGTGATTATTCACCAAGAGCTGGCTTTGTCACCGTATTTATCGATTTACGAAAATTTGTTTTTGGGCAATGAGCGCAAAAAAGGCTGGCTCATCGACTGGGAACAAACCTACAAAGACGCCATCGGCGTATTGCTCAAAGTCGGCATCACCGAAGACCTCGCCACACCCGTCAATAAACTCTCTGTCGCCAAACAGCAACTCATCGAAATCGCCAAAGCGCTCTCAAAAAATGCCAAAGTGCTGATCCTCGACGAACCGACGTCCTCGTTGAACGAGCATGACAGCGCCAACCTTCTAGAGCTGCTGAAAAAGCTCAAGGCTGAAGGCGTCACCATCATCATGATTTCGCACAAGCTCAATGAAGTCATGGCCATCGCCGATGAAATCACCATCATCCGTGACGGCGAAACCATCGAGTACATCAATCTGCACGAAAAACAAATCGACGTGAACTACATCGTCAAAGGCATGGTCGGGCGCGAGCTTACCTCCATGTACCCGAGTCGCACACCGAACATCGGCCAAACCATACTCAAATTGTCCAATTACACGGTCAAACACCCCGTATTTGCGGACCGCGTCATCATTGACAATGCACACATGGAAGTCAAAGCGGGCGAAATCGTCGGACTGGCAGGTTTGGTCGGCTCAGGTCGCACCGAGTTGATGCTGTCGATTTTCGGTCGTTCTTTAAGCCCAGACGTCAAAGGCGATGTTGAATTTGATGGCAAAAAAGTTGACTTCAAAAGTGCGAAAGAAGCGATTGCCAACGGCATGATTTATGTCTCTGAAGATCGCAAAGAACTCGGCTTGATTTTGATTCAAACGATTAAAAACAACTCGTCCTACTCATCATTGCCGCGATTGTCGAACAAATTCGGCGTGGTCGATGATGCCGAAGAGTTTCGCCAAGCCGACGCCATGCGCGTCGCCATGCGGATTAAAACGCCTCACCTCGACCAAATTGTCGGTAATTTAAGCGGTGGCAATCAACAAAAAGTCGTGCTCGCGCGCTGCCTCATGGCACAACCGAAGCTGCTCATCATTGATGAGCCGACGCGCGGCATTGACGTCGGTGCAAAAAATGAAATCTACAAAATCATGAACGACTTTGTCGCCCAAGGCAATGCCATCATCATGATTTCCAGTGAGCTGCCCGAAGTGCTCGGCATGACCGATCGCTTGTATGTCATGGACAAAGGCGCGATTAAAGGTGAAATGAACACCAAAGACGCCAGCCAAGAAGCCATCATGAAACTCTCGGTGGCGTAGTGTGACGCACGGCGATGCCGTGCGCATCGTCATCATTGCAAACCTTGTGTTTGCACCATGAATTATTTAAAAATACAACATTCCGTTTTGGAGACAAGCATGTTACAAATCCTCAAACAAAACCAAAAACACTTCTCGATGTATGCCGTGTTGCTTTTGATTTTTTTAACCTTCGGTTTTCTCACTGATTTTGTGAATTTTATGCCGCGTAACATCACCAATCTGGTGATACAAAACAGCTACATTCTTATTCTCGCCATCGGTATGGTCATGGTGATTATCACGGGCAAAATTGATTTGTCAGTCGGCTCGGTCGTCGCACTCACTGGCGCCATAGCCGCATGGGCGTACAACACCAGCAATGGCAGCATGACCGCCTCGATATTGGCGGCACTGGTCGCAGGCGCATTGATTGGTGCTTTTCAAGGCTACTGGATTGCTTATCTTCGGGTGCCTGCCTTCATTGTCACCCTTGGTGGCATGCTGGGCTGGCGTGGCTTGACTTATATTTTCACTGAGATTCAGCCGATTGGTTTAATGGACGACGGCTTCAAAAAAATCACCAGCGGTTTTGTTGAGCCGGGTTTTATGGATGCGAAAATCCTTGCGCTAATTATCGGGTTGGCCATCGTCGTGCTGATGGTGTTGTCTGATTTCATGCGCCGCAAAAAACGTGCCAGCCTCGGTTTTGAAAATTTACCCATGGCTTTATTCGCATTGAAAAATCTGTTCATTGTTGCCATCATCATGTGGGTGTTTTATAAATTCTCGATGGACCGTGGCGTACCGATTGTGATTTGCCTCATCGCTGCGCTGGTTGTGTTTATGACGTTTGTGATGAACAACACGGTGTTTGGCCGCAACATCTACGCCATCGGTGGCAATGCCAAAGCAGCGAAGCTCTCGGGCATCAATGCCGAGCGCACCGAGTTTTATGTGTTTGTCATCATGGGTGTTTTGGCGGGTTTGGCTGGCGTGGTCTTCACCGCCTACATGAATCAGGCCATGCCTTCGGCGGGCAATATGTTTGAGTTGGATGCGATTTCTGCGGTGTTCATCGGCGGTGCGAGTGCGACGGGCGGTGTCGGCACTGTGATTGGTTCCATTATTGGTGGTCTGGTCATGGGCATTATCAATAACGGCATGAACCTCATGAGTTTGGGTGCTGAATACCAGCTCGTGGTCAAAGCCTTGGTGTTGCTCATCGCGGTCTGGTATGACTTACACAACAATAAAAAATCATCGTGATTGTTGAGTTGAGACACTCGTAAAATTAACGACGCAAAAGAGTTTGTTTTCATGTTCGGCCTTCACCTTCGGGTGGAGGCTTTTTTTCTGCGACAATACGGTTTCAAATCAATCACCACGCATCAATCATGTATTAGGGGGTTCACATGGGCATCGCTCGCACAACGGTTCAAATCGGTGCGCATCTCGCCGACCATTTCACATTGACCAATGCCCATGGCATGCAAATCGAGCTGACCAATTGGGGCGCAAGCCTTGTCGATGTTCGCACGGCTGATCGCCATGGTGTCATCGAGTCGGTCACGTTGGCACACAGAGATTGGGCGGCGTATGCGTCGAATGCACCATTTTTTGGCAGCACCATCGGTCGAGTGGCGGGGCGCATCGCGCATGGACGATTTCATCTCGATGGGGTGGATTATCAGCTGCCCGTGCAGGCGCAACACGGCGGCCATCATTTACATGGCGGCGCACAGGCCATGTGGCAGAAGCTCTGGCAGGTCGAGTCGTGCAGTGCGCAAGCCGTGGTGTTTTCGTATGTCAGCGCGGATGGTGAGAATGGTTATCCCGCCGAGTTGACGCTGCGTGTGTGCTATGAGTTGAACGATGCGAATCAACTCACCGTCACTTACGAGTCAAGCAATGATGCACCGACCCTGTGCAATCCGACCAACCATGCTTATTTTAATTTATCTGGGTACGCGCGCCGCACGATTCATGAGCACACTTTGCAAGTGAGTGCTCGCGCTGTGTGCGAGATGGATGGAAATCTGTTGGTCACGGGCGGCGAGTGGCCGATTGAGCAGACCGATTTTGATTTTCGTTTGGCCAAAGCACTCAAGCAGGCATTGCACTCCAGTGATCCGCGCTTGCAACTCGCGCAAGGCATTGATCATTATTTCATACTCAACGACGGCGCCGATGATGCAAACGCACCGCAAGTCACACTGCATGACCCGCACAGCGGCCGCCGTGTACGGGTCACCACCGATTGCCCCTGCGTGGTGTTATACGCGCACAATCACGCCAGTGGCGAGCCTTTGCGGCATGGTGCTGTCGGTGTTCAACACGATGCGCTGTGCATCGAGACGCAAAAGTTGCCGCACATCAAAGGCGTTCATGATGACCACCCAGCCGCACAGTATCCGTGCGCATCGAGGATGTCTAAAACAGTGTTTGCATTTGATGTGCTTTAAAGCTTTGGCTGGATGAGAGGTACAAAAAACCGCGATGGCAACATCGCGGTTTAAATTTTTGAGCGTTAGATTTGCGCCGTTTCTTTGATTTGTAAGTACTGACTGACCAATGCGGGTGGCAGTTGTGTGGCTTCGACGTCGAGCACTTTGATGCCGTGGTGGCGCAGTTGCGCGTGTTGTTTCCAGCGTTGCTCGAGGTATTGGTGGGCGGCGTGAAAATGCACCGCTTGGTCAATGTCGTTCAGCGGTTGGTCAATCAAATGGGTGAGCAGTTTTTCGCGTAAATCGGTCAGCACGACAAGGTGTTTTTTGCGCAGCAGGCTGAGGGCGGCGTATAAGTCCTTGAAATCTTCATTGCGTGTGTTGGTGATGATCACGATGAGGGCGCGTTTCTTTTGGCGGGTCAATATGGTTTGAGCGGCGGCGAGGTAGTCGGCGGCGACTGGCTCGGCCTCGATGTCGTAGAAATGGTTCATCAAATGGGCGACCACGCCCGTGCCAGTGCGCGGCGGCAGCCAGCGCTGGCTGTGCGCCATGCTCATCATGCCGACGGCGTCGCCTTGGTTCAGTGCGACGTGTGAGAGCAGCAGGGCGCTGTTGAGTGCTTCATCGAGTAAGGATTCGTTGCTGTCCTGATGGCGCATGCGACGGCTGGCATCGAGCATGAAAATCACTTGTTGGTTGCGCTCGTCTTCGTATTCTTTGGAGATGAGCTTGTTTTGTGCCGCGGATGCTTGCCAATGGACTTGGCGCAGGCTGTCGCCTTGGCGGTATTCGCGCAGTTGATGAAACTCCAGTCCTGAACCGCGACGGGCTTGTTTGAGCACACCCAAATCGCTCAAGCGATTGGCGGTGGCGAGCAGGCGGTAGTGTGCGATGCGGGTGAAATTTGGCAAGACACGCACACTGTGCGGCAGGTCGATGAAGCGGCGCAGTTGCCACAGACGCCACGGCGATTGCAGGTGCAGCTCGACGCCTGTGAACTCGATGCGGCCCCGGCTGTGTGCGGTGGCGCTGTATTCGAGCTGGATGGTTTGGTTGGTGGGCAATGTGAGTGCTTGCTCTGCATGCTCAACGACACAACCTTCGGGGTGCCAGTCATGCAGATGCAGTTTGAGTGCTTGTTTGTTTTTTGCTGTGTGGCGCAGTTGCAGTTGGATTTTGGTGGCGACACCGAGTGACCAGTTGTCCGCGAGCAGGCGGGTGGCTTTGGGGGTGGGCAGCATCCTGCCGCGCAGCGCATCGATGGTTGCTGCCGCCACACAAACACCCAACAACGACCACCACAGGCGAGAGAAGCTCGGTGCAAAAATCGCCATCAGCACGGCGGCGATGGTGAGTGCGACGGCCGCCCACAGCAGCGCTGGCTGCGGCATGAGCGGCAGTCGCCAAGTGTGGTCAGTGTTGGTATTTTTGGACATTGTGTGTGGCATTAATTGAGCGGTGGGTGAGACAGTAGTGGTGTGAGACGTTTGCGGTTACTGACGCGGCGCTTCAATCTGCGCGAGCAGCTCTGTGATCACGTCGTCAATTTGTTTGCCCTCAATCTCAAACTCGGCGGACAAACGCAAGCGATGGCGCAACACCATGTGGGCAACGTGTTTGACATCATCGGGTGTGACGAACTCGTGGCCAGACATCAGTGCGTGGGCGCGCGAGGCTTGCAACAGGGACAGTGAAGCGCGTGGACCTGCGCCCGTGTCGATGGCGGTGTGCTCGCGGGTGGCGCGCACAATGCGCACGATGTAGTCGGCCACTTCGGCGTCGCAGGGCAGGCTGGCGACAGTCGCTTGCAGTGCGCGCAATTGCTCTGGGTTCATGATGGCGTGCACGGCGGAGACGTCGATGTTGGTTTTCATGCCGCCAGCGATGAGTTTGACGAGTTCGACTTCTTCATCTTTGGTGGGGTAGAGGATTTGGATTTTTGAGAGAAAACGATCCATCTGCGCTTGTGGCAATGGGTATGTGCCGTCTTGCTCAATCGGGTTTTGTGTGGCCAAAACCATGAAAGGTTGGGGCAAATTGTGGGTTTGACCGTCGATCGTGACGTGCTGTTCTTGCATGGCTTCGAGCAGGGCGGATTGGGTTTTGGCTGGGGCGCGGTTGATTTCATCGGCGAGCAAAAAATTACAAAAAACGGGGCCACGTCGGATGTTAAAGGTCTGGCTTTGGAAGTCAAACATGGTGTGTCCCGCGACGTCGGCGGGCATGAGATCGGCGGTGAACTGGATGCGTTTGTATTCGCCACCGAGCAGCTGCGTGAGTGTGCGTGCGAGCAGGGTTTTACCCAGACCTGGGACGCCTTCAATCAAGCAATGGCCGCCCGCGAGCAATGTGGTGACCACATCGCGCACAACGGTGGTTTGGCCGACGATGGTTTGTTGGACATTTTGAGTGAGCGATTGGGCGAGGTTGACGCTGTCGGCGAATGCAAGTTGGGTCATGATGGCTCCTTTGGTGTGTCATTTTTTTTTCGTTCGGCGGCGCGCGCGAATGGGTTGAGTCGGCTAAATTGGTTCAAGCGCGCGGATACGTTTGCTTGAAAGGCACGGGTTGATTCGATGAAATGCTTGGATGCGATGCTTTGGTTGAATTGCTTGGCCAGCGCGGCGAGCCAGCTGGCACCTTTGTCGCCGCGATAGACAAACCAACCTGTGGCGTTGAGGTGTTCAAGTAAATCACGGCGCGCATCGACTTGTGGTGACAAGCGAGGGCCTGTGATGAAACGATAACGCCACAGCCAGAGAAACAAACACAGTGCGGCGGCACCGATCGCATGCGGCGCGTGATGCCACAGCCAGTTCAGTAAGTTGGGCGTGTCGTTGTAAGGGTTTGCTGAATACACGTGTATGACCGACTCGGATGAGGCAGCGGGAGTCTGATGCGCGCGCAGCGACTCGAATAGGCGCAGTGCGAGGAATGCATTGTCGGCATTTTTTAGGCTGTCGTTGTTCAACCAGCGGTCTGTGCTGAGGACGAGCACTTGACCTTTGCCTTCATAAAATTGAACCATGGCATCAGTGTCTTCATCGAACACACTGTGAGCGGGCGCGGCTGTGCGGGCGGACAGCAGGGTGTCGTCATTGGGCGTGTAATGAATGCCGACATCAGGCAAAGCATAGTATGGCAACGACCAACCGATGGTTTCGGTTTGGACAGGTGTGTTGCTGTTGCGGCTGTTTGATTCGACAGTCAAATTGAGCGTGCGCTGTTCATCGTCTGTTGTGTCTTTATTGGGGCGATTGAAGTCGTCTGGGTATTTAAGCGCGGACGTGGAGATGTCCCAGTACCAGAGAAAATTGTTTTCGTCAGCGGGCTCGACGGGCTCGGCTGGCTCGGCTGGCTCGGCTGGCTCGGCTGGCTCGGAATCAAGATCGTCTGTACTTTCATCCTTCTCTGCATGACGAAAATCGGCAACGATGATGAGGCGACCGCCTTTTTGGAGCCAATCAATCAGGCGGGCTTGGTCGCGTTCAGACTGCATTTCGGCACCTGAGGTGAGCAGCAGCACATCGTTGGTGCTGGGCAAGAGGTTTGTGTCCAGTTTTTTGCGCTCTTGATAATCAACGGTGAACCCGTGCGGTTTGAGCAAACGCGACAATGCAAGCATGCGGTTGTTTTGAGCCAACTCGGACGGATCAATTTTTTTGGTGACGGTGGTTTTGGTGCGCAGGCTTAATATGCCGAAAACTGTCGCCACAATGGCGGCGATTACCAACAGGACCCACCAGTATTGGGTCAATGAGCCAGCGTTGTGGCGCGTGTGGCTAGGCGTGGCCATAATGCATCCTCCACTCGTGTATCAGTGCGGTCACGTCGCCAGCATGTGGCTCGTGATGGCCGTAGGCAATGCGCACCCAGCTGTTGATGAGTTGCTTGAGATAGCCCGCATCGTGCTCGGACACGGTGGGCGAGAGTGCGCGCCACACATCGGCTTCTGTGTCGCTGTCGCGGATGCGAATGTCGCGTTGCTCGGCATAAAAATTGATGGTGCCACGGTACAGCATAGACAGCGCCGCACGAACATCGCCATCGCGCAGACATGCTTCGGCGCTGCGGGCAATGTCATCGGGCAGGGCTTCATCGGCGATGGTGACTGTGGTGGGCTCGGAAGTGCTGGCTGATTTGATTTTTGCGGCGGGCAGGGTGAGTCCACGGCCGATGCGCCAAATCAGCCAAAGCAGCAAAGCAATGCCAAAACCGATGAAGATGATTTTCATCAAGCCTGCCAAACCAGAGAAAAACCCCGTGGCGAAAAGGTCAAACCGTGGGTTGGCTGATTTGGGTTCTGCTTTTTTTGGCTCTGGCTTTTTGGTCTCTTTTTTCCAAATGTATTCCTCGACTTGCTCCTCACCGCCGAAGGTTTTGATGTCTTGGTAAATCTGATTGATTTCGTTTTTGGCGGCGGCAGGCGAAGTGGTTTGTGCGCTGGCGGGCATGGGGTGCGCCAGTAAATACAGGCTGCTGATGCATGCGGCCAGCAGCAGGCTGGTTGAGTGCAGGCCTTTGTTTAAACGGGTTTGCCAGACAGCTTGCATCCGTCTGGCGGCAATGTCCAAATCCCAAGCCTCAAGTTTTGTGCGGGCATTGATGTACAGCATAAAGCTGCCGCAAACAAAAAACGGTGCAATCGATGCAAAAATAAAAGTCATTAAAAACAATAAAACAGGGTTGTGGTCCAAATCAAGCATGTACAGAAAGTATTCAAACTCTGTCCAATCGTTGAAATAACCCTCAGGCAACATCAGCACAACAAACCCCACTGACGCCAAAGCAAACAAGCACTCAAAGCCGTACATCACCGCCAACAGCAACCAAGCATTGTGTTGCGACTGCGCCAATGCGTTTTGGCGCGCGCGCCGCGCGTTGCCTTTTGCGTTTTCTAATTGAATCACGCATTGGTTCACACCACGGCCGAAGTGCAAGCGGCGCACGGTCAGATTGCCCAGCAAACCTTTGCGCACCGACTGCCACCACAGTGCGGGTAAACGTCGCCAAGACAGCGCCTCACCAAACATCGCGCGCCCAATCCATGCGGTGAGCGGTGCTTCGAATGCGGGCTTTAGCCACCACATGACCCACATGGCCCAGCTCAAATGGATGCCCGAGAGCCACAAACCCAAAGCCACAATGAAGGCAGGCACTGCGTATAAAACAAACAAAACACCCAGGTGTTGGCGTGCCAAAACCGTGCCCACATCGGCTGATTCCCACATGGTGCGTGGACGAAGAGGAACAAGCGCTTGATCAATCAGCATGTTTGTCCCGTGTTGTGTGGTGCACGGCGTCACGCCCCGCAAATATAAAATAAGCCAGAGTCAGCAAAATCAAAGTCAAGCCCACGATGTATTTAACCAACGCAGGGACATTGGGCTGCGGTGACCAAAATCCCTCAATCATCGCCGCCATGATAAACATAAACGCCGAGCCCGCGATAATCGGCAAGGCCGCCATGGCTTGGTGTTTGAGATAGTCCAATCGGCGCATCAGCGTCGCGCGCCAAATGCCTTTGCCCAGCATCAGCCCCGCAGCGCCCGACAGTGTGATGGCGCCGAGCTCAAATGCAGAATGCCCCGCCACGAAAGACCAAAAAGTGGTGATGTAGCCCAGCTGTGTCAAATGCCCCGCCACCGCACCGATGGACAAACCATTAAAAACCAGCTGCGCTATCGTGCCCAAACCGAGCAAAATCCCACTGGCGAACACCCGCAGGCCAATCGATGTGTTGTTGTAGACATAGAATCCAAACATTTGAAAGCGAGACTGGTCAAAATGTTTGACATCGCGCCACAAATGCTCCGTATTGGCAGGGTTGTACATGTCATCCATTCTTGACACGTTGCCATAATCCATCACCGTGTAAATCATGTCGGGATGAAAGTAGCAGGCCAAACCCATGGCAATGCCCACGCCCCAGAACAACACCGCCGCCAACGCCACCGCGCGCCACTCACGGCGCACCGCTTGTGGAAAAGTGTGGCTAAAAAACCGCAAAAAGCGCATGAAGGCGCCCGACGATTTGACTTGATAAATCAGGCTGTGCGCGCGCTCCACTTGCTTTTGTAAAGTGTCTGTGAGCAGCGGGCTGTAGCCCCGCGTGCGCGAGATGGCGAGATGTTGGCAGATTTGATTGTATGAATGAATGAGGCTGGTGCGTGCAGCCGCACGCTCGGCCGGTGTCAATTGGCGCTGTGCACTGCCGCGCTCAACGGCATCGAGTGCGGTTGAGAAATTGTGCCAGCTGGTTTGATGCTGCTCAATGAATTGTTGTTGTTTCATCTGGGTCAGCCTCTAATCAACCAGTTGGCATACGCAAGCAGTACGGGCGCTGGGTCATCTGCGTTTTGCTCAGGGACAAGAAATACCAAGCGTTGCGCCAACTCCGTGCGCCGCTGTGGCGATAAAGTGGCGTAACGCTCCGCATACAATAGTAACGTCTGACGATCCTCGAGGGACAAGCCCGTGGGCGGCTGAATCGAGGCGACATCGGCCATCGGCACGCCAGCGCTTAAGTGCTCGCGATACACCACCACCGTGCCGCCGAGTATGTCGCCGAGGCGTTGAAACTTTTGGCTCAGCATCAAACTGATTAAGCCCAGCGCATAAAACATCGGTAAAAAATCGACGCTGCGCAAAATATTGCGAATAACACTCGAACGCAAACCGACGGGTGTGCCGTTTGCATGCATCACACGCAGCCCCAACGCACGCTTGCCAAGTGTGCCGCCGCCCCACACTTCAAAAAATATGTCGTAGCCCCAAGTGATGAAAAAATACAGCAACAGCATCAAACCCACGCCCGCATCACCGTTGACCTCATCGCTCATCGAGCTCGGCATCATCAGCTCTATTAACAACGATAAAATAAATAGCAGAACCAGCATAATCAATACATCAAGCAACCAAGCCAGCGCGCGCGCTGGCGCACCCGCGACGTGCACGGGCAGCTCGATGCCTTCTGGGGTGAGGATGGTGTAGCGACTGTCTAGCATGGGGTTGTGTGGATAGACTTGGTTTTATTGGGTTGAGCAGATTGAGTGGTGTGCATGTGGCTAGAAAGCATTAATGTTAAACAAACCATGCACGATGGCATGGCCTGATGACATGTCTGGCTTATGGCGCGCTGTTTTTGATTAGCAATGCGTTGAACGCGGCTTCTTCAACTGCGCCGGGAGCGTGTTTGCCGTTTTCAAAATAAATCGACGGCGTGCCCGTGACGCCGAGTTTGACGGCGAGGGCTTTGTTTTTGGCGAGCTGTTCTGTGGCATCGCAGCCTGCTTGCGCAGTCGGTTGTGTGCCGTGCAACATCCAGCTGTCCCACGCGTGAGCTGGGTCTTTGGCGCAAAGCAGCTTTTGAGACATGGCGGTGGAGCTTGGGCCGAGGATGTCGATGGCGAATGTGTGGACGGTGATGTTGTCGACTTTTTCGAGGGTTTTGCGGAATAATTTGCAGTAGCCGCAGTTCGGGTCTTCAAAAATCGCGATGTGGCGCTTGCCATTGCCTTTAACCAATATAAAAGCTTGTTTGAGCGGCAGCGATTTAAAGTCGATGACAGACAACTCTTCGGTGCGCGCTTGGGTCAGGTTGCTCATGTCGGTGCTGTTGATGAGGTTGCCGAGCATGACGAATTCTGTGGCGGCATTGGTGTAAGCGATTTGGTTGTTCTGCAGAATGACTTCGTATAAATCATTGAATGGTGTTTTTTGCACCGATTTGACTTGGCTGTTTTCAAACTTTAACTCAAAGGCGGCGGCGATGGCCGCTTCGGTCGTACTGACGCTGGTGGTTTGGGTGTTGGCTTTAGCGACTATGGGTTTTTCGGTTTGAGCCTGTGCGGTGATGCTCATGCCGACGGCTGCGCCGAGCGCGATGATGGCCGTGGCCGCGAGTGATTTAAACCAAGTGGTTTTTGCCATGGGACTCTCTGTCAATGATGGGGTGGGTTGTTCTGATAAATTAAGCATGTGGCATTATAGTGGATTCTGTGGCTTGCGTGGCGTTTGGCCCATGGCTTGTTGCACCAGTCGGCGTTTCACGGGTGGCAAAACGTCGAGTAAGTTCATGCCGAGGTTGCGGGCATGGCGCAGCACAGGATTGTGTGAGGCAAATAATTTTTGCAGTGCGTGCGTGACCGATTGCATTTCAAATGTCGGCGTGGCGCATGCGCGCTCATAGCGGCGCAACAACACAGAATCGAAAATTTCACGGTGCGGCTCGTGCTGCGCACGCTGCGCCAAAATATCAAGCCATGCGCTCAAGTCCTGTAAGCCGAGGTTTAAGCCTTGCCCCGCCAGTGGATGCACTGTGTGCGCGGCGTCACCGAGTAATAATGCGCGTGTTGAAACCAAACTGTCGGCGCGACGGCGCTGGAGTGGAAAGCGTTGTGCCGCGTCGAGTGGCGTGAGCTCGCCCAATGTGTGATGAGACAGCTCTGAGATATGTGCGGCCAAAGCGGCAGGCGATGCACGCATGCAATCGTCGCTGTGCTCGTGTGTCGCTGAGTACACCATGGATACCATTTGATTCGGCAGCGGCAACAGTGCCAACACCTCGCCATCTGTTAAAAACCATTGGTGTGCTGTGTTTTGATGGCCGTGCTCGCATTTAAAATTCGCCACCACACCGTATTGCTCATAATCATGGGTGTGCACGTCGATGAGCAGCGCATCGCGCAGCCACGAATTCGCCCCATCCGCACCGATGATGAGCGCCGCCGTGAGCGTGTCACCCGACTGTGTGGTCAGTGTCACGGCCGCATCAGAGATGTTTAATGCACTCGCTGCACTGCGAAATGTTGTTAAGTTTGGGGTGAATTTCAATGCTTGGTCCAGCGTTTGCTGGACATTGGACTGCTCGACAATCCAAGCGAGCTCAGACAACTCTGCACTGTACGCAGACAAATGCAATGCGCCACGCATCGCGTCATCGTGCTCAATATCACCCGCGATTTTCATGTCGGACACAGGGCAAATACGCGTCGCATCCATCGCATCCCAAATGCGCAAGCGCCGCAGCAAAGCCACGCTTGATTGAGATAGCGCATAAATTCGTGCATCCCATGAGCCCGCTGCTTGGGGCGCGTTGGCCGTCGGGTACACATGTGCGATTTTAAAACCCATTTGCGACAGACCGAGCGCGCTCGCACTGCCAGCGATACCGCCGCCCACGACGATGATGTCAAAATTATTCTGCATGATGAATGACTTCGCTGATGAAAAGAATGGTGCATTATAAAAGAATAATGAACGACGATGCGCGTAGACTGCGCACTTGAAACACGGTATTATGGCGGCTGTTGTTTTAATTGTCATGACGACACAAGCGCTCGTAGCTCAGTGGATAGAGTATTGGCCTCCGAAGCCAAGGGTCGCTGGTTCGATTCCAGCCGGGCGCACCACGAATTTTGATAAGCTTAAACTGTTTATCCGTCAGTCTAAAATGCGCTCATGTTGAGCGCATTTTTTGCGCCCAGTGTTTTTTGGGTGAGTGAGTAACCGTGAGTTTTTTATTGGAAAGCCGTACATCAACGCATTAAAAAAAAACACCTTGCCGAGCAATACAAGTGTTGTTTTTTTGAAGAAAAACTTTCATTCTTTGAGGCATCACACAGAATCGGTGCAAATAAAACTCGATTTTCAAAAAAATAATGTATGATGGGCACAATTTAAGATTGTCAAGGGTTGTGTTGTATTTTTTTCTTGGTCTACGGCTTAATGTGTTGGGTGTTCATTTCGATGCCCTTATTAAGAGGTTTTTCAAGAATGCAAGCTTTTGTCTTCTTAATGAGCGTTTTATTGTAAACACATCTACCTCAAATCAAAAAAGGAGCGGTCTATGGCCACTAAAGCCAAAGCAACTGATGCTAAGAAGAAGACAACTGTCGTTAAATCGGCAACTAAACCAGCGGCAAAGAAAGTAGCCGCCAAGCCAGCAGCAAAGAAAGCAGCAGCTAAGCCAGTAGCGAAAAAAGCAGCGGCCAAGCCAGCAGCAAAGAAAGCGGTTGCTAAAAAGCCAGTAGCGAAAAAAGCAG
>CALMCK010000280.1 GCA_937862845.1 uncultured Burkholderiaceae bacterium
TGCATTCATACCAGAAATGGTGATGACCAAAGCGGTCATGGTGCAAATCACAACGGTATCAATGAATGGCTCGAGCAGAGACACCAAGCCTTCAGTCACAGGCTCATCTGTTTTAACTGCCGAGTGGGCAATCGCAGCAGAACCCACACCCGCTTCATTTGAGAAGGTTGCACGTTTCAAGCCTTGAATCAAAGCGCCGACAAAACCACCCGCCACGCCTTCAGGAGAGAATGCACCGCTGAAAATCGCACCAAATGCAGCAGGGATACGGTCGAAGTTCAGAACCAGCACCACAATCGACATGGCGATATACGTCACAGCCATCACAGGCACCAGTTTAGCCGTCACTGATGAAATCGAAGGCATGCCGCCGATAATCACAGAAAACACAAATCCGGCAAGAACCAGACCCGTGATGTAACCATAGCCATCTGGAATGCCAAAGGTGCCGACCAACATGGCGTTTGCTTGGTTGCCTTGGAACATATTACCACCGCCCATGGCTGCCAAAACAGTCATGATGGCGAAGCCAACGGCCAAAACTTTACCCAAACCGCCGAGACCCATTTCAGCCATACCCTTGCTCAAATAGTACATTGGACCACCTGATACCACACCCGATGGCAATACCGTGCGGTATTTGACACCCAGCGTACATTCGGTGAACTTAGAAGCCATACCGCAGAGACCAACAATAATCATCCAAAACGTTGCGCCTGGACCACCGATGGCCAATGCTGCACCGACACCCGCGATGTTACCCAGACCCACTGTGCCTGACAATGCAGTCGCGAGGGCTTGGAAATGCGAGATTTCACCTTCGTGTTTGACATTGGGATTGTCGTATTTACCCGAGACAATGTCTTTGGCCAGCTTAAACTGACGGAATTGAATGAAACCAAAGTACAAGGTAAAGACCAAAGCGCCGAGCAATAACCAACCGACGATGAGTGGAAAGGACGTTTCGCCCACAGGGACGGAAGTAAAGATGAGGGAGGCGAACCAACCGAGGTAATCATTAAAGAAGGTATCAATGGCTGCATCGATTCCTGCAGCATTGGCGGCAGCTGCCCATGGGGCGAGCATTAAAAATACAAGTTTTTTCATTTTGACTCCATTTCTAGTTTTATTGCGTTGCAAGTGTTTAGGGGCAGTTCGCACTGCAAACAGGGACACATTGCACATGTACAGCATAGCGCTTTCAATAGGGCCAATGTTATTTTCAAAAGTTTAAGAAACAAAAGACTTTAAAACACAAAAAAACATTGGCTTTACGAAAGAGCGTGGGCAATTGTAACAGTTTAGGGTCGAAAATTCACAAAAAATGCACAATCAGCCAAATAAGCCGTCCCTGTTTTAAGTGTTTTTGTGCGCTGGAGAGTGTTTGAATCTGTGATGGGTTGTCATGTCAGATGCTTGGTCTGAAAAACGGGGCCGAGAGGCGAATATGACAAAGCCCGTAGAGGTTGGCACGTTGCCAATCGAATCTGCGGGCTGTTTTTGCGCTCTCTCTGCACGCTCTGCACTGAACGCTTGATGCATCTGAGAATTAAGGATTTGTTTTGGCTGGTTTTATGAGTCGGTCAGCCGTGTTTATTTTATTGGCCAAATTGTACGGGTGCACCCGTTTTGTCAAAAGCCATGTAGTTCGACAGCTTGGCACCGCTCTCTACTTCTTTGACCATTTTGGTCAATGGCTGCGTGGCATCCGCAGAGCTCGGGGGCACGCCATTTTTGCCAGAAAGACTTGCGACCAATACAATCTGCCAATCTTTTTCCATGTGCTTGGATTCTGCGACCAGATCTGCAAAGCTGCCCAGCTCACCCACGGTTTTATCAACGCACATGATGGGTTGTAATTGGCCGCCTTGACGGGCGTGAAAGCGTGCTGCTTCTTCGCTATTATGGTCGTTGGGCAGAGACACTTTTAAAAAAACGAACAGCAGTCGCTGTGGTTCGGCTTGGTTTTTTGCAGCCAAAAGTAGAGATTCGAAGTCGGTGATTTCAATGGTCATGGGGTTCTCAGTGTGTGCTCAGTGTTTGGTTAATGCTTGAGATGTGCTCAGCAAGGCTGCTGCAAGAACAGTATGCGGGCACAATGGCCGTAGCGCAATAATACCGATGGCCAGTTGACTTCTGCTGTTGGGCGTGCCCTTATGTGCCATGCACTTCATAAATGAATCGCTCGCGCAAGTCATTCAGGTTCAATTCTTCCAAAATGGCTTCCATGCGCACTTTGGCGGCGGTTTTTTTGCCGCCGATTTTTTTGGCGATGATGAGCTCATTTTTCATGGAGTGTTCCCAGCCGACCAGTTCGGTGACGGTGACTTGATAGCCGTGGGATTCGAGTTGCAGGCAGCGCAGGACGTTGGTGATTTGGCTGCCGAATTCGCGGGTGTGCAGTGGGTGGCGCCAGATTTCGGACAGGGCGGTTTTGCCGAGGCTAGCCGCTTTGTGGGCGCGCAGGACGCTGGCGACTTCGGCTTGACAACAGGGGACGAGGACGATGTATTCGGCATTTTTGGCGAGGGCGAATCGGATGGCGTCGTCGGTGGCGGTATTGCAGGCGTGCAGGGCGGTGACCATTTCTACCTGCTCGGGCAGTGCGTCGTCGGTGATGGCGTCGGCGACGCTCAGGTGGTGAAAGCCCATGCGGGTGAAGCCTGCGTCTTTTGCCAGCACTTTCGAGCTCTCGACGAGTTCGGGGCGGGTTTCGATGCCTTCGACGTGGCCATGGTGGTGGTGTTTGATGAACAAATCGTAGAGGATGAAGCCGAGATAAGATTTGCCTGCGCCGTGGTCAACGACGCGGTAGGTTTGCTCTTTGGCTTCGAGCGCTTGCAGCATGGGTTCGATGAATTGAAACAGATGATAAACCTGTTTGAGTTTGCGGCGGCTGTCTTGGTTGAGTTGGCCGTCGCGGGTGAGGATGTGCAGGGCTTTGAGCAGTTCGACCGATTGGTTGGGGTCGATGTCGGCGGCGTGTTTTTTGATGGGTTTGGTCATGATTTATGCGCCCATGAGTTTGACGCGGGTGAGGTGTGCGTCGCGGGTTTGGTTGTTGACTTCGCCTGTGAGCCACATGTCGTCGTGATCGACGGTGCATTGTAGGCGCATGTTACGGGCGGCAAGTAGGGAGAGCTCGTGGCTTTGCTCGTGTGGGACTTGGTAGACGCTGAGGTTGGCGAAGCGGGTGAGCTTGCTCTGTATGCCTTGCCACCAGACGTCATTCGATGAGTGAAAGTCGTACATGACGACTTGCTCGGCCTTGGCGCTGGCACGGCGCAGGCGGTCGTCGTCGGGCTGGCCGATGTCGATCCAGAGCAAAATGTCGTCGGTGTAGTTTTTAACCCATAAGTCTGGCTCGGAAACTTCGGAGAGGCATTTGGTGAATGTGAGCATTTCGCTGGCGTGCCATGCGTAGGCGGCTAGGCGTATCATCATGCGCTCGGTTGTCTCGGATGGGTGTTGAGCGAGGGTGAGGTTGTGGGTCTCGTAGTAATGACGACCGATGTCGGAAATTTGCAATTCGACTTTGTGAATGGTGGATTTGAGTGCCATGGTGTTTTTCTGATGTGCGGTGGGGCTGATTTTGATGGATTAAGGGCGCTGGGTCAATGCTGTCCACCATTTTCGCCGTGGGCTGATGGTGACCAGACCTGCCCAGAGCTCTTGTGGTTGGCTTTGGAGCTCGGTGAGTAGGTTTTGACGCAGTGTGAGCAGGGTGCTTAAACTGCGAACTTGGGTTTTGTGGGTGATTTGGTTTTGTTCTGCTTGGGCGTGTTGGATTAAATAGTCGGTGAGGGCGTGGCCGTGCTGTGCTCGTTGGTCGGCTTTAATCGATTTATTGAGCAGTAGGTTGACGGGTAGGTTTAACTCGCGCAACCAGTCCATCGGCAACCACATGCGCGAGGGCGTGAGGTTGTGGCCGATGTGGCGAATTTGGTCGGTCCACCAGAGTGTGCGGCCTGCTGGCTGGGCAAATGCTGGGGCGTATTCGCCGTGTATGAGCTGCCATGCGGTGATGAAGTTGCCACCTATTGCGTCAATGATTGGTTCGAGTTGGGCGAGGCTGTCGATGCGCGTGAGGTGGTGCCAATGCATGTGTCCGTGCAGCAATCCTTGCAGTGCTTGGAAAAAACGCTCGTCACTCAACCATGGCTTGAGCGCAATGATGGCGGGGTGGCTGATGTCGCCGGCCTGTGCTTTGTCCAGCTCGTGGTGCCACCAGTTCAGTGTGGTCACTGCTTGATGAGGGTCTTTGTAGACAGCGGCTTCGCGCCATTTTTTGTGCAGTGTATAGAGCGCGCGCAGTGGCGTTTTGGTGCGGCTGGGGGCTTTGCGCAGGGCAAAATAAAGGCTGCTCGCGGGGTGTGGCGATGCGAGTGGATGCGTGTCGGACATAGGTTATGGTTTTTGGGTTTCGAGCAGTGGCATGCCGATGTTGGCTTTGTTTTTGGCGTACCAACCTTTATTCATTTCGATGGCGTATTTGATGGCGGTTTTGGCGCAATGGGTGGTGAGCGTATTGGGTGCCATGTCTTCGACTTGAACCAGTATGCCTTGTTCATCAATGAACCCAATTGACAGTGGGATGAGTGTGTTTTTCATCCAAAAACATGCGGGTGTCGGTTGATCAAAGACAAACACCATGCCTGCGTTCGTTGCCATGGTCGGGCGATTCATCAGACCGAGTTGTTTTTGTTCGGTCGTGGTGGCGACTTCGAGTTCGGCATGGGCCAATGCGTTGATTGGCACAATGCCATGATTGGACTCTGTGGCGACGGGTTTGGGCGGCTCGGCTGCTTTGACGGGGGCGGGCTGTTCGCTGGTTTGCTGGCAGGCGGTCAGAGTCAAGGATAAGGCAAGGCATAGGCCAGTGAGGTATTTTTTCATGACGTGTCGATGAGGATTAAAACGGTGTTATTTACGTGGCTTGCCAGGTTTGCTCGGCTTGCCTGTCTTGCGACCTGGGCTGTAAAGCTGGCGGTCGTTCATTAAACGGGGGTCTGCGGACAGAGGGCTCTCGGCATTGGCGCGGGCAGGTTTGTCCGAGCCTTTTTTGGGGTGAGCGGCAGCGGGCTTGACGGGGCGTTTTTTGGCATAACGGGCTTTTAGCTCGTCAGGCGTTGAACGACGGGTCAACGATGGCGGTGCGGGCGTGGCGTCGATGGTGACAAATTGGCCGTTGTTGAGCAACTCGTCATTGACCCACAAACTGTATTGACCGATGTGCGTGCGAATCAGGCGTAAAGTTGGCAGACCGACGGCAGCCGTCATGCGGCGGACTTGGCGATTGCGGCCTTCGGTCAGGGTGATTTGCAGCCAGTGCGTCGGCACGTTGAGTCGATGGCGAATCGCAGGGGTGCGTGGCCAAAGCCATTCTGGCTCATCCACGATGGTTACTTCAGCGGGCAGGGTGATTTCATCGTCGAGCATCACGCCTTTGCGCAAATGACCACATGCTCCGTCCGATGGAGAACCTTCGACCTGTACGAGATAGGTTTTTGGTTTTTTGTGCAGGGGATGGCTGATGGTGTTTTGGAGTAAACCATCGTCGGTTAAAATCAACAAGCCTTCGCTGTCAGTGTCGAGGCGACCCGCTGGATAGACATTTGGGGTTTTGATGTATTCGGCAAGACTGGGGTGTTTGTCGTGTTTGGAAAACTGGCAAATCACGCCGTGGGGTTTGTTGAGTAATAATAACATGGGGCATCCTTTAAGCAATTCGCAATGATACCAAGATATGAGGGGTTAGACTGGTGTTTATAAGGCATGGACTCGATTAAGTGTGCAACATACGATAAGGTTGTGGGTTT
>CALMCK010000281.1 GCA_937862845.1 uncultured Burkholderiaceae bacterium
ATCCAGCCCTGTGAGTGGGCGCAGGTTGATGTCGTAAAAGGGGTTGGGCAGGCAGCGGACATCAAAAACGAAATCGGCATCCATTGGGATTCCATGTTTAAAACCGAATGATTCGAACAATACAGTCATGCGGTCATTGCGCAGTGCCAGTAAATCTTTGATCCATGTTTGCAATTGACGGGCTTTGAGTGTGCTGGTGTCGATCACTGAAGACACGGAAAGCAGAGGTAGTAAGCGCTCACGTTCGAGGGTGATGCTGTCGGCCAGCGAGGTGTCTTGATTCTCGGTGTGCTCGCGTGACAAGGGGTGGCGGCGGCGTGTTTCAGAAAAACGTTGAATCAAGGTGTTGTCATCTGCGGTAAGGAAAATGGTGTGCACATCGAAACCTTGGTTGCGGAATGCATCAATTTGAGCAGGCAGTTTGGTGAAGTCGGCGGAGGAGCGCGCATCAATGCTGACTGCAATTTTGGTGTGGCCTTGAACAATGAGCGTGGAGACCAGATTGGGCAGCAAGTTGGCGGGCAAGTTGTCGACGCAATAGTAGCTGGTGTCTTCAAGCAGATTAAGGGCAACACTTTTGCCAGAACCAGAGAGGCCTGTGATGAGAACGATGTTCATGAGGTTTTTAGCCGAGTACGGGTGTCTATGTTAATTGGAAAAACAAAATGTCTGTGCGCTGGTTAAATGAAAGGTTTGAGTGAAAAGTTTTCTCTTTCGTCGCTTTACTTCATTTGAATCACAAGGTCAATGCGTCAACTCCAGCCCAGAAGCAATCAGAGCGCTCGCCACACAGATCAGTGCATCGAAAGAGGCTGAATTGCGTTGCACATGACCCACAACGAGTCGGGCAAGGTGGTTCTTTAAAATTCGCTTTGTCCGTTGGGTTGGGTGTTTTGCTGGCTTTCTTGCTCCATGGCCAGTTGCTGGCGCTCCATAAAGTCTTTCAGTGTGTTGATGCCACGCAATTGCATGACGGTGCTGCGCACCGCAGCTTCCAGCAAAACAGCCAAATTTCGACCTGCAGCAACAGGCAAAACCACTTTTCGGACATCGACACCAAGAATCTCTTCGGTGAGGGTTTGTGATGGCAGGCGTTCATAATGCTCTTCAAGGTCACTGCGGCGAATCAACTGAGCAATTAAACGCAGTTTAATTTTACGGCGCACAGCCGTTTCACCAAAAATGGTCTTGATGTCGAGTAAGCCAATGCCCCTTACTTCAAGTAAATTTTGTAACAGCCACGGGCAGCGGCCTTCAATGTAATCGGGTGCCGTGCGCAACAGTTCGACGGCATCGTCGGCCACCAGGCCGTGGCCTCGGCTGATGAGCTCTAAAGCAAGCTCCGATTTGCCCAGACCCGAATCCCCGCAAATCAACACGCCGACGCCAAGTACGTCCATCAACACACCATGTCGTGTGCATTGTTCAGCAAACATGCGGTTAAAGTAAACGCGCAGGTAATCAATGAGGTCTGCCGATGATTCAGGGCTGGAGAAAAGAGGAACGGCATGTTCGTTACACCAATCAATTAAGAATGGAGGCGGTTCCAACTTGTCACCGACCAGCATGGCAGGGGGCTCACCATAGGTCAGAAAATCGTTGAGGTATTCCAGTCGTTTCTCACCAGTCAGCCAATCAAAATAAGCCAGTTCTGCTTTGCCGATGATTTGAATGCGAGCAGAGTGAATCAGGTTCAAATGGCCGACGAGATCAGCACTGGCGGTGCGTGATTTGGCCAGAATGCGGAATGCCCCATCCTGACCCGCCCGCCAAGTGAGCTCAAGGCGCTCTGAGACGTCGTTAAAAAGTGTGGCGATCGACTGCATGTGGTGACTCTCGAAAAAAAGGCGCATCATTGCGCCTTGGTTTTAGTGGAGGTGGCGGCGGGTAGGCTGCCATGTTTGGATCAGTTGCAACACCTCGCCCGCACCTTTTGCTGATTTTAAAGTTTCACGAAGGTTTTTGTCAGACAACAACTCGGCCAGCTCCGATAAAATTTCAAGGTGTTGCTGGGTGGCTTGTTCGGGAACGAGTAAAAAAATCAAAAAAGAAACGGGCTGAGCATCTGGAGCGTCGAATGCCACTGGATTGTTCAGACTGACAATGGCGGCCACAGCTTCTTTTAACCCTTTGATGCGACCATGCGGAATCGCCACACCTTGCCCAAGGCCTGTGGATCCAAGGCGTTCGCGTGCCAGTAAGCTGTCGAAAACTTTACTGTGTTCGATGCCTTGTTGGTTTTCAAACATCATGGCTGCATGTTCAAACACACGTTTTTTACTGCTTGCTTCAACGGCAAGTTCGATGTTATTGGCGGGCAAAAGTTTGGCGAGTAGGTTCATGTAACATCCGTGACGGTGATGCAAAAAAAGGACAAAATGAAGCGAAAAAGAAGTACGTATTATCTCAGAGATTCGATAAAAGTGGAACACTACTTTTTATGACATAAGTCAAACCAACAGCCTGCGCATTCTTTATGTGTTTTTTATACAATAAGGAGGCGCAAGTGTTGTTGAGTTGACCCATTGATGCTTGATCGTTTGCCCTTGTATGAGGGGTTGAATGTTAGGCCAAACGAGGCAAAGTCTCTGAGTATGCGGTTTGCGCATTCAGGTAATCAGAGAGTTTGCTGAGGTTTGGATAGGTGTTGCGCCAATTAATCTCGGGCAGGCGGAAGTCGAGCCAATTGAGGAAACACACCACGGCCACGTCCGCCACGCTGTAGGCGTTGTTTGCGCACCACAAATGATGGGTCAGCTGTTCCTCAAGCACAACCAGTCCTCGGTCAATTTTGAGTTGCTGACGGTCAATCCAACTTTGCATTTGTTTGTCCGCTGGGCGCAGCTGTTCCATTCTGATTTTAACAGCGGCTTCTGTGAGACCGCCCGCGAGTGCCGCCCATTTCTTCACCTCCAAACGTGCTGTGCTGTTATAGGGGGCATGGAGTGGGGTGATTTCTTCTAAATAGTCTTCTATGACGCTTGAGTCGTACAGTGTGTAGCCGTTGTCGAAAATCAAGCAAGGCACTTGTCCCAAGGGGTTGTATTGGGCAATGTTACTGTCTGTTCCCCAAACATCATCCAAAACAAATTCGTAAGGGATGTTTTCCTCAGCCAACAAAATACGGATTTTACGAACGAAGGGGCTGGTGAGTGAGCCGATGAGTTTCATGGTGTCTCCTTTACGGGTGAAAGTCAAACTGAAAAGTGATTATTATTTGTGCAGTATATCGTAAACCATTGTTGAATGAAGGCGTTATAATGCGGGGGAAGCAGCAAAATGCTGCGCACTTCCTTTAGGAGAATACTGTGAAACGTTTAAACATGATGGGCATTTTGCTCTGCGTTGGCGCTGTGGTTGGGTTGAGCGCATGCACTCAAGAAACTCAAAACCAAATTGGCCGCAGTGTGCAAAATTGGACAGGCACAAACGGTATTTTAGAGGTGTATGCAGGACCAACTTTGGTGAAACGCTTTTTAGAGGTGGATAAAATCTCAACAGCCATGGGTACGGATGACAAGACCGCGCGCCCATATCGTTACGGTTATGGGAAAATCGATTTAAATCTGAATGGTAAAGTCGATCCAGGTGAAAAACGGGTGTATTTTGAAATCAGCGATTACTCAACCAGCTATGTGTTTTATGAGTCGCCTTAAACCTTAAATGGTGCAGTGATGAGTTTAATGTACGTGTCATGTTTTTAGACTCATCATCACATCACCAATTAGTCATTATTTAAAACATCGCATCAACGGAGCATCTCGATGAAAACAGCATTAAAAATTTCAGCAGTGATTTTGGCTTTGTCAGGCCACCACGTGGCGGCTTTGGCGCAAAGCGCGGTGGACGCCAGTCAATTGCCTGGCGTGTGGGACTGTGCGGTGTCGATGCCCGTCAATGCTTCGGGGACGGCCACAGCGATTCGAGGTCATGCCACATACAATGCCAATGGCACGGTGGTGCATGAGGATCGCATCATTCAAACCACTTCAGGGGGTAAACCCGTTGAGATCAGTTTGGTTGGCTTGTCAGATTGGAATTTCAGTAAAGAAAACAATCGCTTGTACGAAACCCTTAAGAAGGTCGATCTTCAATTCGATAAAACCAATCCACAGTCTACTTTGATGGGGGTTCAAATGGATAAAAACTATCAAGCCGCAGTCGGAAAGAAGCAAACGTCGACAGTGGTGCGTTTGAATGACAAAGAGTGGACCTCGTTGATGCTCAATGACACTTTGGCTGTTGTGTGTGAACGAAATAAAAAATAAACAGATTGAGCCTTTGGATGGGCTCTGAAAAATAAACCACGGGCTTGAGTGCATTTGTAGATCGTTTTTTATGAGAGGCGAGATGAAAAACGAGTGAATGAAATCCTGTCCCTGATTGTTGTATGCTTTATTTCAAAAGCTGCTTTGTAAGAAATCAGCGCGTTGTATTCCCGTTCTGTGTTTGTTCTTTGAGCAAAGGCAGGCGTTTGGTATCAAAGCGCACCAGTCCGCCAGGATAGGATTTGTTGTGGTGTTTTGCTTCACGTTTGAGTCGTTCTTGTATGTGCAACTCAACTTTGGCCAGACGTTTTAAACCGTATGGCACTGTGCGACAGCACTGATTGCTGTTGTCTTTCGGTGCAAACTGTTGAAACGGGCTTGTTTGATGACGTTGTAGATGGTCGGGCGGCTGACTCTGTAATGCTTGGCTTAATGGCTGATTGCCCAGAGGTGGCTTTGATATAAACCCCACATCTCTGACCGTCAAGTGGTGTGAGGCGGGTTCGTTTGTGCATTTTCATGACAGTATTCTCTACGAAAATACTGTACACAACGCGTTAAATTTTTACCCA
>CALMCK010000282.1 GCA_937862845.1 uncultured Burkholderiaceae bacterium
ACCCCGATGAGTGGCAAGCGATTGAAGGCAGCTTGGAGGCTTTGGCGAGATTGCGCCGCGCACACTTTAAAGTGGTGGTGGCGACCAATCAGCCGGGCATCATGCGCGGCGAGTTGACTGTGTCGGATTTAAATGCGATACACCAAAAAATGCATGAGCAGGTCAAGGCGGCGGGTGGCAAAATCGAAGCGATTTTCTTTTGCCCGCACACTGCTGAGGTGAATTGCAGTTGCCGCAAACCATCACCCGAAATGCTCAACGACATTGCCGAGCGATTTGAAGTGAAGCTGTCCGAGGTGGTGTATGTCGGCGACACGTTCAATGACATGATGGCCGCGCATAATGCGGGCTGTCATCCTTATCTCGTGCTCACAGGACAGGGAAGCAAGGCCTACGCCGACGGCGTGCTGAACGACACGCATGTGCGGGTCAACCTCGCGGCTGTGGTGCGTGAGTTGGTCGGTTCTGGCCGTTGATTTTTTATGCGGTTTCGCCATCACGCGAACGCTGCACGCGCTCAGTGAGCCAGTTTGTTAGTCAATCAACTCAATCACTTTGTGTGGGTTTAAAATATTTTGCGGGTCAAATGTGCGCTTGATGTCGCGCATCAGCTTCATTTCTACGTCGCTTTTCACCTGCGACAATAAATCTCTTTTAAGCAAACCAATGCCATGTTCGGCAGACACGCTGCCGTGGTATTTGGCGACGCATGTGTAAACGATTTGGTTAATCACGGGTTCGGCGTGCATCAGCTCGGTGTCGTTGGCGAATGCCTGACCCATTGACACATTAAAGTGCAGATTGCCATCGCCGATGTGTCCAAACACCATCGGCTCAATCCCAGGGAAACGCTGTGCCAATGCAGTGTTGGCCGCATGGGTGAACTCGGCAATCGCAGAAATCGGAATGCTGATGTCGTGTTTGATGTTTTTGCCGACGCGTTTTTGGGCGGCGGAGATGTGTTCGCGGTAATGCCAAAATTGCTGTTGCTGCTTTGCGGATTGTGCGATGACGGCGTCGATGATGTGGCCTTGCTCGATGCCTTGCGCGAGTTGTGATTCGAATGCGGCTTCGATGGCACGGCGCAGTGCGGTGTCCTCGTTGTTTATGGATAATTCGAGAAAGACGGTGTGCGCTGCATCGGTGAATGGCATGGTGTAATTGAATTGCGCACAGACCAGTGCGA
>CALMCK010000283.1 GCA_937862845.1 uncultured Burkholderiaceae bacterium
TCATGGTTATGCTCCACAGATTCATGGTTATGCTCCACAGATTCATGGTTATGCTCCACAGATTCATGGTTATGCTGTGCAGATTCATGAGCGCCGTGTTCATGTCCCGCCATGGTTGAATAAATAATCCCCACCCCAAGAAACAACATCGCAACTTGTATCAGCCCTTGTCGCACCCCTTTAAAAACAGTCATCTGCGGAATCAAATCCGCCACAGAAACATAAAGGAACGAGCTCGCCGAAACCACCAACACATACGGCACCAGCCAATCCAAATCCGTCAAAACAAAATAGCCCAACACACCGCCGATGACCGCCATCAAACCCGAAGACAGCGTATAAAGCAGCGCACGGGTTTTCGCCAAACCCGCATTGATCAGCACCACAAAATCACCCAATTTATGCATGATTTCATGCAGCGCCACCGCCAGCGCCGTCGCCCAACCCAGCTTCACATCGACCAAAAATGCCGCCGCCACCAACAAACCATCCGTCAGATTGTGCACGCCGCTGCCCACCAAAATCATCCAACCGCCCTGCCCCGCATGGTCGTGATCAAAGCCGTGGTGGTGATCATGGCCATCGTGCTCGTTGTGGTGGTTGTGGCGAAACAGCGCCAGTCGCTCCAGCAAAAAGAAGCCCAAAATCCCCAGCAACAAATACGTGAACAAATCCGCAGGCTCATGCCCCAACGCCATCAAACCTTCCTGTGCCTCAGGTAACAGGTGCAACAGCGCCATGGCCAACAAAATGCCCGCCGCCAAGCTGATGAGACTTTGTAACAAATGACGCTGCAACCACACGCCCGCCGCCACCGCCAACGACATACTCGCCACAACCGCCACGAGATTGGCCGCAATAATTTGCAGCAATATAGATAAAGACATTTCTTTCCCTTTCATCGAAAAGATTTTTAATAGTTTTGTTAATACAATAAAATAGCGAAAAGCCCTCCCAAGCGATTCACTCACACCATCATATCAGACGTGTCAAGCCCTTCAGAGATTTTATGCACACGAACGCACATCCAACGCTTGCAAAAATCGAACGACTGTGCTATTTTAATGAAATCGCTGCGCACATCACCATTCACAATTGCCACAAGTTGAATCGCCACACAGGCAATGCGTCGCTTTTTTTTGCAAGCAACTGGTCGCACAAAACCAAGTCGCCCGCGTATAATTCACACATTCTATTCAACATAAAACCTCGCGCGGATGACGCGCCACACATCAGGAGCCCCCATGAAAGTATTAGTAGCCGTCAAACGCGTTGTCGATTACAACGTCAAAGTTCGCGTCAACGCCGCAGGCACGGATGTGGACATCGCCAGCGCCAAAATGTCAATGAACCCATTTGATGAAATCGCCATCGAGGAAGCCGTCCGCCTCAAAGAAGCTGGCGTGGCGACCGAAATCATCGTGGTCAGCGCAGGCGTGACCCAATGCACCGAAACCCTGCGCAGCGCGATGGCGCTCGGCGCAGACCGTGGGATTTTGATTGAAACCACAGAAACCTTGCAACCACTCGCCGTGGCGAAACTCCTCGCCGCCGTGGTTAAAAACGAATCGCCTGATTTAATCATCCTCGGCAAACAAGCAATTGACGACGATGCCAACCAAACAGGTCAAATGCTCGCCGCACTCGCAGATTTACCGCAAGCCACATTCGCCTCAAAAGTCGTCATCGCCGACGGCAAAGCAACCGTCACACGCGAAATCGACGGCGGCTTAGAGACTTTGAGCATGAGTCTGCCCGCGATTGTCACCACCGATTTACGCTTAAATGAACCGCGCTACGCCACACTACCCAACATCATGAAAGCGAAGAAAAAACAACTCGACGTGACCACACCAGAAGCCCTCGGTGTCGATGTCGCACCGCGCATCAAAACATTGAAAGTCATGGACCCGCCGACGCGCAGCGCAGGGATTATCGTGCCCGACGTCGCCACGCTGCTTGAGAAACTGCGCAACGAAGCAAAAGTGCTTTAATCGCCGCGCTCAAGCCAACTGAATACAAAACCAAATTTAGGAACACCCCATGACCATTCTCATCATCGCTGAACACGACAACGCCACCATCCGTAAAGCCACACTCAACACCGTCACCGCCGCCGCACAAATCGGTGGCGACATCCACATCGCCGTCCTCGGCGCGGGTGTATCGGGCGCAGCCACAGCCGCCGCCGCCATTGCGGGCGTGTCTAAAGTTTTAACATTTGACGACGCATCGCTTGCCGAGCAAACCAGCGAAGCGCTCGCCGCACAGATTTTAAGCGTCGCCTCAGCTTACTCGCACATCCTCGCGCCCGCCACCTCGATAGGCAAAAGCGTCTTGCCACGCGTCGCCGCCAAGCTCGACGTCGCGCAGGTCTCTGACATCATCAAAGTCGAGTCCACCGACACATTCGTGCGCCCGATTTACGCAGGTAATGTGCTTGCCACCGTACAAGCCACTGACGCCGTAAAAGTCATCACCGTGCGCACCACAGGTTTTGACGCAGCCGCAGCCACAGGTGGCACAGCATCGGTGGATGCGCAAACCATCGCACCCACGGGCAACGGCGCCACATTCGTCTCACGCGAAATCGCCAAATCCGACCGCCCAGAGCTGACCGCAGCATCGGTGGTCGTCTCAGGCGGCCGTGGCGTCGGCTCAGCAGAGAACTTTAAAATCATCGAAGCACTCGCCGACAAACTCAACGCCGCCATGGGCGCATCGCGCGCAGCGGTGGACGCAGGCTATGTGCCCAACGACTTACAAGTCGGCCAAACGGGTAAAATCGTCGCCCCGCAGCTCTACATCGCCATCGGCATTTCAGGTGCGATTCAACATTTGGCAGGGATGAAAGACGCCAAAGTCATTGTCGCGATTAACAAAAATCCCGACGAGCCGATTTTCCAAGTCGCCGATTACGGCATCGTCGGCGACTTGTTTGACATCGTGCCACAACTCACCGCCGCCTTGTAATCACCGTCAAAACCCAGCACGGATGTGAATCTTGCTGGGTTTGTTACACATGAAAAAAAACAGTTATGCGGTTGCAATAAATTATGAATCGACCTTAAACCCATGAAAACTTATTTCTGCTGGAAATGTAAAAGAGACATGCCGTTTTTGGATGAGTACGAATGGTCTATGATTGAGCCGCATTTAAAACAAGGGATTTTGGATGTTCAGCAGTATCGCAAGAATACGGGTGTGAATCTCATAGCAGCTCAAGCAGTCGTTCGTCCAGAAGTGATGGCATTGTTTTCCAAAATTTCAGGTATGGAAAACATACAAGCCGATGTGATTTTCCATCATCGACTGAAAATTTGGGGTGCTGAATGCATGTTTTGTGGACATTTATTAAGAACACCACAAGCGGAATTTTGTGCACACTGTGGGCAACACGCAAAGCCCAATAATTTCTAATTTCTGCAAAGTGGTTTAATGCAGTTTACTCCATCGTATCAATTTTCAAAACGCACACAACATTCGAAAGACAAAAATGCCCTATCTCGCCCCCCAAAAAGACATGTTATTCGCCCTTGAGCACGTCGCAAACATGCAGCAGATTTTCGCAGATTTGCAGATTGACCTCGACACAGAGACGGTGTCGGGTGTGCTTGATGAAGCCGCCAAACTGATGCAAGACGTCATCGCGCCGACCAATCGCGGCGGCGACATTGAGCCGTCGTTTCTGAAAGACGGCAAAGTCACCACCAGTGCTGGTTTTAAAGATGCATTTAAGCAATACACGCAAGGTGGCTGGCAGGCGCTGTCCCATCCTGAGGATGTCGATGGAAATGTTCCCAACCCACATTCGTTACACCTCCATGTCGTTGCCGTATCACATTGCTAATGGTTGGTTAGGCGGGTTCTTGCAGACGATTGCATTTGCGACTGTGGCAGCCAAAGGCGATATTTATGCAGGGTTGTGGTATCCGATTGGCATTGCATTGATGACTTTGGTGGTGGGTTGTTGTTTGTTAAAGACACCCAAAATGTGGATGTGAACGACGATATTTGAGGTATTCTGTTTCGGATTCGCTGTATTTAACCACATTAGAGCCGCCCATCTGCCCAACAGTTGCGCTGCTTTTTTGATTTTCTTATTTTTCTTGTTTTTTTGAATATAAAAACAAAAAGGAGAAATGATGTCCCATAGCCCCTATTCATTTGGACTTGACCGAAATCCTGCTAATTTTGTGGCGCTCACTCCGATGAGCTTTATGTCCCGCAGTGCAGCTGTCTTTCCACATAAAACAGCCGTGATTTATGGCGACATTCATCACACATGGGCACAAAGCGATCGACGTTCGCGCCAGCTCGCCAGTGCATTGCAAAAACACGGCATCGGTAAAGGCGATACGGTCGCTGTGATGTTGCCCAATGTGCCTGCGATGTTTGAGGCGCATTTTGGTGTGCCGATGGCAGGTGCTGTCCTCAACACACTCAATACGCGGCTCGATGCTGCGACGATTGCATTTATGTTGGAGCATGGTGAAGCCAAGGTTTTATTAACCGATCGAGAGTTCTCTGCAACAATCAAAGCGGCGTTGCAATTGATGCAGGACAAAAAACCGATGGTGATTGATGTTGAGGACTTGACCCACGAGGGCGGTGAGCTGCTGGGCGATATTGAGTACGAAGCATTTATCATGGGCGGTGACGCTGATTTTGAATGGCAGCTGCCTGACGATGAATGGGATGCCATTTCACTTAATTACACCTCGGGCACAACGGGCAACCCAAAAGGCGTGGTCTACCATCACCGTGGTGCGTATTTAAATGCAGTGTCGAATATTGTCAGCTGGGGCATGATGCCGCACGCGGTGTATTTGTGGACATTGCCGATGTTTCATTGCAATGGCTGGTGTTTTCCGTGGACGATTGCCGCCAATACTGGGACGCATGTGTGTTTACGTCGCATCGACACGAAAGTGATTTTTGAGTTGATTCGGGCGCATCGGGTCACGCATTTTTGTGGCGCACCAATCGTGCACGGCATGTTAATCAATGCACCTGCCGCAGAAAAAAAAGACATCAATCATTCCGTCTCCGCCCTTATCGCAGGCGCGGCACCACCTGCTACCATCATTGAGGGTATGGAAAAACTCGGCTTTTCGATTACCCATGTCTACGGCTTGACCGAAACATACGGGCCCGCGTCGATTTGTGCCAAGCAAGACGAGTGGGAAACGTTATCCATCGGCGAACGTGCCACGCTCAATGGTCGCCAAGGTGTGCGCAACCACATGCAAGAAGCCGTCACGGTTTTGGATGTTGAGACCATGCTGCCCGTGCCTCATGATGGCGAAACCATTGGTGAAATCATGTTTAGAGGCAATGTGGTGATGAAAGGTTATCTCAAAAACCCAACCGCCACACTTGAAGCATTTGAAGGTGGTTGGTTTCATACTGGCGATTTGGCGGTGGTGGAAACCGATGGCTATATCAAAATCAAAGACCGCAGCAAAGACGTGGTTATTTCGGGCGGTGAAAACATTTCCAGCATCGAAGTTGAGGACGTTTTGTACCGTCATCCCGATGTTCTGACCGCTGCTGTTGTGGCGAAATCTGATGAAAAATGGGGTGAAGTGCCCGTGGCTTTTGTTGAGCTTCGAGCGGGGGGAAATCCTACCGAGATGTCGATTATTGAGCACTGCCGTGCGCATTTGGCGCACTTTAAAGTACCCAAACAAATTTTATTCGGCGACTTGCCCAAAACTTCAACAGGCAAAATACAAAAGTTCATTTTGCGTGATCGATTAAAATGAATGCGTCGAATGTCGTATTTGAATTTTGTATTTGAGCATGAAAAATTCTCTCAAATCTCACAAAACTGCCGTACAATAAAACGGTCGTTCTTTTTTATAACAGGAATACCACCATGCCCTATCTCGCCCCCCAAAAAGACATGTTATTCGCCCTTGAGCACGTCGCAAACATGCAGCAGATTTTCGCAGATTTGCAGATTGACCTCGACACAGAGACGGTGTCGGGTGTGCTTGATGAAGCCGCCAAACTGATGCAAGACGTCATCGCGCCGACCAATCGCGGCGGCGACATTGAGCCGTCGTTTCTGAAAGACGGCAAGGTCACCACCAGTGCGGGCTTTAAAGATGCGTTTATGCAATACACGCAAGGTGGCTGGCAGGCGCTGTCCCATCCTGAGGATGTCGGTGGACAAAATTTACCCAAGCTCATCGCCACTGCGTGCTCTGAAATGCTCAACTCGGCCAATCTGTCGTTCGCTCTGTGCGCTTTGCTCACCGATGGTTCGACCGAGGCGATTTTGACGGCGGGCTCGGACGCGCAAAAGCAAAAATACATCCCACGCATGATCAGCGGTGAGTGGACAGGCTCGATGAATTTGACTGAGCCGCAGGCGGGCTCTGACCTTGCGCTGGTGCGCACGCGGGCTGAGCCGCAGGGCGATGGTTCTTATAAAATTTTTGGCACGAAGATTTTCATCACCTACGGCGACCATGATTTCACCGACAACATCGTCCATCTCGTGCTCGCGCGCACGCCCGATGCGCCGGAGGGGATTAAAGGCATTTCACTGTTTATCGTGCCGAAAGTGCTCATCAACGCCGACGGCACGCTCGGCGCGCCCAACGATGTGCAATGCCTGTCGCTCGAACACAAGCTCGGTATCAAAGCCAGTCCGACGGCGGTGTTGCAGTTCGGCGATCATGGCGGCGCGGTTGGCGAGCTGATTGGCCAAGAAAACCACGG
>CALMCK010000284.1 GCA_937862845.1 uncultured Burkholderiaceae bacterium
CGCACGCGACATCGCTAACGACGGCTTCACCGCCAGTTGGTCAGCGAACGCATCTGCCAACAACATGGAAAATCGCTTTTTTGAAATGGAAGCCAACAACGACACAGCCGTGCAGAACTTAGACAGTTTTGACACCGAGCTCATCCAAACGGTCGATCACTATCAGCAAACCGAGCGCGCCGTCAAATACTCTATTTTGCTGATTGGCATGACTTTTTTGTGTGTGTTTTTATTTGAAGTTCTGCGCCAGTTGCGCGTGCACCCCGTGCAGTATGCTTTGATTGGTGTCGCGTTGTCTGTGTTTTACCTGTTGCTGCTTTCACTGTCAGAGCACATCGGTTTCACCAAAGCTTACCTCATTGCCAGCCTTGCGTGTATTGGACAAATCGGTTTTTACATCAGCCATATTTTACACAGCCTCAAACGCGGCATCGGCTTCTCAATATTCCTCGCCATGGTGTACGCCGCGATTTATGTCCTACTCAGTTTCGACGACTTCGCACTCATGATCGGCAGCATCGGCCTGTTTATCGTCATCACCGCCGTCATGGCTCTGACCCGTCGCTTGAACTGGTATGCCATCGGTCAAAGCTGGGAAACGCCAAAACCCGCAACGCCAGCAGTACCCATTGCCCCCGTAGCCAACGACTGGCGCGTCTCTAAACCTGCCGCACCCATGACTGATAAAACCACAGCCAACACCAACAACACCAGCAACAGCACAGCGGTCGCAGCAAACCCAGAAACAACAACTGATAAAACAGTCGAATAACCAAAAAATGCCCATCACACGATGGGCATTTTAAACATTCGCATCATCTAAAAATCAAAAAAGAGACGCCATCCATTGCGTCTCTTTCTGCATTCAAGCGCAACCCATGCACCCAAACCACACACTACACATCCGCCAAAATCGCCCGACCCGCCGCCACACCGCTGGCCCACGCCCACTGAAAATTATAACCACCGAGCCAACCCGTCACATCCACCACCTCACCGACGAAATACAAACCATCGCACAGACGCGAGCCCATCGTCGCAGGTTTTAACTCATTCACACACACCCCGCCACGCGTCACCTCGGCTTTATTATAGCCCTCCGAGCCGCTCGGCATGAGTTGCCAATTGTTTAAATGCTGCGCCAAGGCCTTGAGCACTTTATCCGGCACATCCGCCCACTTGTGTTTCGCGTATTGCGCAAACTCAGGCAACGCGATGATGTGCGCCAACAAGCGTTTCGGCAACGCAGGCAACAGCTGCGCCAATGCCGTATCGAGCTGCACCCGTGCGCCAAACTTACCCTCGCACAACGCCGCCGCCACATCAGCATCACTCGCCAGATTGAGCGAAATCGCCGCACCCGCCGACCAATAACTCGAAATCTGCAACACCGCCGGCCCCGTCAAACCCTTGTGACTGAATAAAATATCCTCATCAAACGACATGGCTTTTTTACCCTCACCGACCGAAATCCGCACAGGCAGCGACAAACCCGCCAACTCGCTCCAACCATTCGCTGCCCACAACGCAAACGTCAACGGCACCAACGCAGGCGCAGTCGGCACAATGCTGTGGCCAAATTGCTCCGCCAACGCATAACCAAAACCACTCGCGCCAATCGCAGGAATCGACAAACCGCCCGTCGCCACCACCAGATTCACACAGCGCCACGTCCCCGCCGTGCTCGTCTCCACCTCAAAGCGCGCACCAGAACCATCGCTCACCGATCTGACCGAAGTGACCGAACAACCCGTGCGCCACAGCACACCGCCCGCATCGCACTCCGCCTTCAGCACATCAATCACATCCTGCGCCGACACATCGCAAAACAACTGCCCCTTGTGCTTCTCATGGAACGTCACCCGATGTTTTTTCAGAAGCGTCATAAAATCGCCCGCCGTGTACGCACTCATCGCCGAGCGCACAAAACGCGGATTTTGCGAGACGAAAAACTTCGACGCATCCGTGCCATCCAGCGCCGTATTCGTGAAATTGCACCGCCCGCCGCCCGAAATGCGAATCTTCTCACCGATTTTCAAAGCATGGTCAATGAGCAACACCCGCGCCCCGCCCTGCCCCGCAACCGCCGCCGCCATCATGCCCGCCGCGCCCGCACCGATGATGAGCGTGTGTGTGGATTGTTTTGTCATGGATAATTTTTTAGAAATTTAAAATTGTAGGACGGATTCGCGCAGCTATCCGTCCTACGCGCTACGTTCTTACTTATTAAAATATTGATTAACTTCCTCTTTCGTGAATGAAATATTGCTATTCTCATTCGTGTCTTTGAGAATTTTTTTAGCGATTAGGTCGTTAGTCGGAGCAAGAGCACTGAAATGAGTGGCCTTTTCAATTTCAATAAAATGAACCAATGGATTTTTTGAAGTTTCTGCCATTGCTCTTAACGAGTCAGTATTAGCTTCTTCTCCACCCTCAAAAGCCCAGACTGGCGTTTGAATCGAATGCAACCAATAAATGGGAGACCTCAGTACAACTTCTTCTCTATTTGTTACATCAAAAGGTAAAAATCCAGAATCAATACCATAACCAGACACATCATCCACAGGGCCAAAAGAAAACACGGCACGAAAACGATTGGACGATTCTGCTGCAAGCAATACCAGTGTGCCTCCTGTACTATGCCCTCCCAAATAAATTCGTTTTGGGTCAACGTAATCTTGCTTTTCTAAATACTTAACGGCATCGAGGATATCATCGACCTCGCCGAGGAAGCCCTCTTTAATCCCTGGATTATTATTGCCACCACGCAATGATGGAAACATCATGACAATACCGCTTGGCGGTAAGCAGCAGCAGTTTGGTCGTTACTGCGCGGCGCCGAACTCCATACATCATCAATAGAGTTGCTGTCACCGCCGACAATCCAAATAATTGCAGGGTGCTTTTTCCCATCACTTGGCTTGGGTGTTACATACGCGGCTAAATCTCCACTGGCTGCGGTATATTTAACCATTTTGAATACATTAGAAGGTGCTTTACGAACTGGGTTATCGCTACGTTCCTGTGCAAGCAAGTTGGTTTTAAAGCCATGCCGCGCAGTGGTTAGAGTATCCAGTTTTACTGGCTCTACTTTGGCAACTTGAGCAGAACAACCAGCCATTTGAATGATCGCAAAAAATACAAACAACTTCAGTTTAATTTTCTTCATTTTGAACACCTTATTTTTAAGAATTTCAACTTTTTCAATATCAGCGCACATCCAACTTCGCAATATTCAACGCCAAACACTTTATCCCAACCTTGCCACCAAAATTCACATACGCCCGCGTGTCTTCGCCGCTGCCTTCTAACTTGACAATCACGCCGTCGCCGAATTTCGCATGGCCGACGGATTGGCCGACTCGGTAGCCGAGGGTGTCTTTGGTGGATTCTTTGAATGTGCCGAATGACGGTGTGGCGGCGTGGTTTGAGGCGGTTTTATCCCATGCGTCGTAGCGCACGCGTGGGGTGAGCCATTTGACGTCGTCGTCAGGCAGCTCGTCGAGAAATCTTGATTTGATGCCGTAGCGGGTTTGGCCGTGCAGCATGCGTTGTTGGGCGAGGGTCATGTACAAGCGGGTTTTGGCGCGGGTGATGGCGACGTACATGAGGCGGCGTTCTTCCTCGACGCCGCCGGCGTCGGAGAGGCTGTTTTCGTGGGGAAATAAACCTTCTTCGAGGCCGAGGACAAACACGGTGTGAAATTCTAAACCCTTGGCGGCGTGCACGGTCATGAGCTGGACAGCGTCCATGCCTGCGAGCGCTTGATTATCCCCCGCCTCGAGTGCGGCGTGACTGAGAAAGCTGGCGAGCGGGGTCATGGCGGTCGTGTCCTCGCCTGAGTCGGCGGCGCTGGTGTCGCTGTTGTGGCCTTCGATTTGCGTGTGTGCGGCGGCGGCGTTGACGAGTTCGCTTAAGTTCTCGAGGCGGTCTTCACCTTCGCGGTCGGCTTTGTAGTGGGCGATGAGACTGCTGTGTTCGGTGACGTGGTCAACCAACTCGGCGAGCGGTAAGTGCTGGGTGTCGAAGCGCAAACCGTCGATGAGTCGCGCGAAGCCGTGTAGCTTGGCTGCACCACTGCCCTGCGCGTGTTGAATCGCACTCCAGAGCGAGCTGTTTAAATCTCTGGCGGTGTCTTGTAATTGCTCGAGCGTGCGTGCGCCGATGCCGCGCGTGGGAAAGTTCACCACACGCATGAATGCGGTGTCGTCGTGCGGATTGTCAATCAAACGCAAATACGCCAGCGCGTGCTTGACCTCGGCGCGCTCAAAAAACCGCAGTCCGCC
>CALMCK010000285.1 GCA_937862845.1 uncultured Burkholderiaceae bacterium
CATGGTAAGCAGGCGATGAGTAGTTTTTACGAATCGTCAGCTTGAGTTGACCCAAAATGCGTTCTGCGTCGTCCGCATTGTCGCACACGACTGACAAACCGCCCGCGCGTTCACCGTAGTAAGACAGGTTTTTAGAGTATGAGTTTGAGACGAAGAAGTTCACGCCAGACTCAGCCATCATGCGAATCGCGATGGCGTCTTCTTCGATGCCGTCGCCGAAGCCTTGGTAAGCGATGTCCATGAATGCGATGAGGTCGTGTTCTTTCACGGCTGCGATGACTTTGACCCATTGCTCGGTGCTTAAGTCAACGCCTGTCGGGTTGTGGCAACATGGGTGAAGCAACACGATGGTTTTTGCGGGCAGTGATTTTAAGCAGGCCAACATGCCTTCGATGTCAACGCCGCCAGTGGCCGCATCATAGTAAGGGTAAGTTTTGACGTTAAAACCTGCCGCGTCAAAAATGGCGCGGTGGTTGTCCCATGTCGGGTCAGAGACGTATAAATCGCTGGCGGGGAAATATTTTTTGAGGAAGTCAGCACCAATGCGCAGTGCGCCCGATGCGCCGATGGTTTGTACGGTGGCAATGCGTTTGCTCACGACGGCTTCGTGGTTGGCACCGAACAGGAGGTTTTGAATCGATGAGCGAAATGCCGCCAAACCTTCCATGGGCAGGTAAGGGCGCGCTTCAAGATGCTGTGCCAAGTCGGTTTCTGCTTTCACGACAGATGGCAAAAGAGGAATGACGCCGTTTTCGTCATAGTATAAACCGATGCCCAAATTGACCTTGCCTTCGCGAGGGTCTTTTTTAAATGTATCAACCAAACCCAAAATCGGGTCGCCAGGATAAACATCAACGTGGTCAAATAGTGTGGACATGGTGCGCTTTCTATTAAGTGAGAAATGGTGAGGGTGCTGCATGTGCTGCAAAAGCACAATTATACGGCGGTTCATGCCGATAGCAAAGACAAAAAACGCGGTGACGGCTTTTTTTCGTCTCTTTACCACCCTATGTGTGCGCATATCGCGGTAAAATGTGCGCTGTTTAGAATTCTACCAAAGCCACCATGCCAACCAAACCCGAAACTTTTAAAGCCCCCAGCCTGTCAGAGCGCGCCAGCCAGCTCCTACGTGAAATGACGTGGGTGATGTACGCGATTTTGGGCGCGGCGCTGCTGTTAAGCCTCATCAGCTATTCATCTGATGACCCGAGCTTTAACCATGCCAACAGTCAATTGACAGAGATTGCCAACTGGGGCGGCCGGCTGGGTGCATGGGTTTCGGACATGATGTTGTATATTTTTGGGCTCTCAGCTTACTGGTGGGTGGTGTTGTGCGCCTTGGTGATTTTGGTTGGCTATCGACGTTTTTTGCATTTGAGTTTGCTGTCGTTTGAGGCACGTCGTGAGTCGCTGGATTCGCCTCAAGTGTCACGCGACAAGTTTTTATTCAGAGTCGGCTTTGTGGTGTTGCTGATTGCCAGCATGGCCTTGGAAGCACAACACATGGCGACGTGGAACTTGCAATTGCCATTCACTGCGGGCGGCGTGTTGGGCAATATGTTGGCAGGCGCGGGTGGTGTTTTGCCCAAAATCATCGGCAATACATTCACGACTTTGATTTTGTTGGTGTTCTTTTGTGCGGGTTTAAGCTGGTTTTTTAACTTCTCTTGGCTCTCGATGTGTGAACGTGTCGGTGCGACGATTGAGAAAGGTTTTTTCTCGATTAAAGAACACCTGTCTGCGAAAAAAGATGAAAAAGCGGGTGAAGCGGTCGCGGCGAAACGCGAGCAAGTCGTTGAGAAAGAAAAACTGCGCATCGAAACCGCCCAGCCCGTCATCATCGCGCCACCTGCGCCGCCAGTGGTGCAATCAGAACGCAGCCACAAAGAAAAACAAGTGTCATTGTTCAGCGAAATGAATGATGGCGTGTTGCCCGAGTTGTCGCTGCTTGACCCTGCGGATGTGATGCAAGAAACCGTCTCTAACGAAACGCTCGAATTCACCTCGCGCCTGATTGAGAAAAAGCTGCGTGACTTTAATGTCGACGTCACCGTGGTCGCCGCTTATCCTGGTCCTGTGGTCACACGCTACGAAATCGAGCCAGCGACGGGCGTGAAGGGCAGTCAGATTGTTAATTTGGCAAAAGACCTTGCCCGTTCATTTTCGTTGACGTCGATTCGCGTGGTTGAAACCATTCCGGGTAAAAACTTCATGGCGCTTGAGTTGCCCAATCCGAAGCGACAAATCGTGCGCCTTTCCGAAATCATCGGCTCACAGGTGTTTCACGACTCCCATTCGCCGCTGTCGGTGGCGCTGGGTAAAGACATCGGCGGTAAGCCTGTGGTTGCAGACGTCGGTAAAATGCCGCATCTGCTCGTGGCAGGGACGACGGGCTCGGGTAAATCGGTCGGCATCAACACCATGATTTTGTCTTTGCTCTATAAAGCCGAGGCCGCAGACGTTCGTTTGATTTTGATTGACCCAAAAATGCTGGAAATGAGCGTCTACGAAGGCATACCGCATTTGCTCTGCCCTGTCGTCACCGACATGCGTCAAGCCGCGCATGCGCTCAACTGGGCGGTAGGCGAGATGGAAAAACGCTACAAACTCATGAGTAAACTGGGTGTGCGCAATCTCGCGGGCTACAACAAAAAAATCGACGATGCCAAGGCCAAAGAAGAACACGTGCCCAATCCATTCAGCCTCACGCCAGATGCGCCAGAGCCGCTTGGGCGCTTGCCAAACATCGTCATCGTGATTGATGAGTTGGCCGATTTGATGATGGTCGTGGGTAAAAAAATCGAAGAGCTCATCGCACGGATTGCCCAAAAAGCACGTGCCGCAGGCATCCATTTAATCCTCGCGACACAGCGTCCGAGTGTCGACGTCATCACAGGCTTGATTAAGGCCAATGTGCCCACGCGCATTGCATTCCAAGTCTCATCAAAAATTGACTCACGCACGATTTTAGACCAACAGGGTGCAGAAGCGTTGCTGGGACAGGGCGATATGTTGTATCTGCCATCGGGCTTGGGCATGCCGATTCGTGTGCATGGTGCGTATGCATCGGACGACGAGGTGCACCGTGTGGTTGAAGCGCTCAAACTGCATGGCGAGCCTGACTACCTTGACGAAATTCTCAATGGTGGCGCGGATGGCGAAGCTGGTGAGTTTGGCGAGTCAACCGAAGAAGAAGCCGACGTGTTATATGACCAAGCCGTTGCATTGGTGATTAAAAGCCGCCGCGCATCGATTTCCTACGTACAGCGTGAGTTGCGCATTGGCTACAACCGTTCTGCGCGGTTATTGGACATGATGGAAAAAGCGGGCGTGGTCAGCTCCATGCAAAACAGTGGCAACCGTGAAGTGCTCGCACCGAACAACCACAATGACTAATTTTTATACCGATTAAAAAGGGCAATATGAACACACGAATCAAATCACTATTTTTGAGCGCCGCATTGTTGGTCAGCGTGAGCAGTGCGAACGCAACACCGATAGATGAATTGCAAAAATTCAACAGTGAAGTCAAAAGCGCCACAGGCAGCTTCTCGCAAACCGTGCTCGGCGGCAAAGGCAAAAGCAGCACAGGTACATTCGCTTTTGCGCGCCCAGGTAAGTTTCGTTGGGTGTACAAACAACCCTACGAGCAAGTGCTCGTCAGCGATGGCAAGACTTTGACCATCTATGACAAAGACCTCAATCAAGTCACCAAAAAAAGCATCGGCAGTGCCATCGGCTCATCGCCCGCTGCGGTGTTGTTTGGCGGTGGTGATTTGTCTGCGAACTTCACATTGTCTGACGCGGGTGAAAAAGACGGCCGCTCATGGGTGCAAGCCGTGCCAAAATCAAAATCAAGCAGCTTTAAAAAAGTGAACATCGGTCTGCGCAATGGCTTGCCTGACGCAATGGAGTTGTACGACACACTGGGTAAAGTCACTGTGCTGACGTTTTCTGGCATGCAACGCAACCCAAGCGTTTCTGCTTCATTGTTCAGCTTCACGCCGCCTGCGGGCGCTGCGATAGCGAAATAATTGGGGCATTAGACCTGTGCTTAACATGTTTGAAACGCATGTTGGCAAACAATAAGACCCTCGCCATTGTGAGGGTCTTGTTGTTTTGATTATAATTGAAGCAGCGTTAATCAAATATTTTAAGTGCTAAACCATCTCAAAAAAATTTAAGGAATCG
>CALMCK010000286.1 GCA_937862845.1 uncultured Burkholderiaceae bacterium
GGCCCCTTTCGACATTTCACAGGCCAGAGGCGTTTCACAGAAATGCAGACGGGTGGTGTGCGGGTGCAATTCGATTTGGATTATGAGTTTTCAAACAAACTCGCCTCAATGGTCATCGGTCCCGTGTTCAACATCATTGCACAGACTTTCATCGATGGTTTTGTCAAACGAGCAAGGCAAGTCTATGCTTAAGGTCAGCGTGATGTACGTCGATGCGGCGGGCGCTGTGTTTGATGTGGCATTGACATTGCCTGATGCGGCGACAGTGGGTGATGCGGTGCTTCAAAGTGGATTTTTGGCCGCGCATCCAGATCAGCGTTTGGACGCATTGGCGCTCGGTGTGTTTAGCCGTCGCAAAAAACCAGACGCTGCACTGCATGATGGCGATCGGGTTGAAATCTATCGCGCGCTCACCATCGACCCGATGCTGCGCCGTCGAAAAATCGTCAACCAAAGCCGCGACCCGAAAAAATGGCGCAGAGAGCGCTTATAAAAATCCAGTACACCCCGTTAAAAACGCTCCGATAGGAGCGTTTTTAACTTTTAAAGACCAGCGCGGTTTTTTAATTTTTCGCCAGAGCACGTTTCAATTCATACACACCGTGAGGTGCGGCTTGATTGGTGAATATGCTCTGCTGCAGCACATCCTCGCGCATGAAATGCACATTGACTTCAGTGCCCAATTCAATGCGCGCCAAACATTCGTCGGGTGTTTGTTTGAGTTTAAAGCCATTGAAAGCAATCAACACATCATCGGGCGCCAGTCCCGCTTGCTGCGCCGCGCTGCGGTTTGAGATGCGCTGCACTTGATAACCGCCATCGACTTTTTTCACACTGGCGCCGAGTTGGGCGACGGTGGAGTGTGGTTTTGATAGGCTCATGTTGTGCGCGGCAAATAATGCCTTAAAATCAATCTCACCCGTGCTTTGTGTGGCGAGCTCGAGCAGTGCTCGGCTGCCTTTTGCGTGCTGTTCTGCGATGCGTGTGATGTCGTCAAAAACAATGCCGCGCGCTGTTCCGAGGGGGTATTTTTCATCGAAATCACGACCAAATTCAAACCACACATCGCGCATGACATCGTCCAGACTGCTGCATTGCTTCGATGCGGTGCGAATATGCAAGTCCAGTGCCAGAGCGACCAGTGAGCCTTTTGCGTAGTAGCTGACGACGGCGTTCGGTGTGTTCGGTGAGGTTTGGTAGTATTTGGTCCACGCGTAGCGCCCGCTCTCGACGAGGCTTTGCGTGCGGTGGCCGTCGGCTCGCAGGACGGCGTTGAGGGTGTGCTCGATTTTTTTAAAGTACTGTGTTTCATTGAGCAACTCGGTGCGCAGCAAAATCAAGTCGTCGTAATAACTGGTGATGCCTTCAAAAAACCAGAGCAGGTCGGTGTCAATGACACGGCTTAAATCGTATTCGACAAAGCTGGCGGGTTTGATGCGTTTGACATTCCACGCATGAAAATACTCGTGGCTGCACAGGCCGAGAAATGTCAGGTACGCATCCGAGCGCGGTTTGGTTGCGTCAATCAGTTGAGGCAGATCATCGCGTCGGCACAACAGGGCCGTGGAGGCGCGATGCTCCAATCCGCCATAACCCTCGCTGCGCGCATCGACGATAAACAGGTATTGAGCAAAGGGCGCTCGGTGGCTGTCGGGCTCAAACAACGCAATCTGCGCGTCACAAATCACCTGTAAGTCGGACTTTAAGCGCGCGTGATCCAAGTACGGCACCGAACCGGAAATCGCCACTGCGTGTGGTGTGCCATGTGCTTGAAAATCGAGCCACGTCAACTCACCCATGCGCACGGGGTGGTCAATCAATTCGTCATAATTCGCCGCCGTGTATTCACCGAACTGGCGAGCTCGTGTGTGGCCATGGCGGGTGAGTGTGGTGGCGACACTCCATTTTTTGTGTTTGGCGGGTGCGTGCAACGTCACACGGTGCGGCGTTTTGTCCAAATGTTTGGCGCTGAGAAACAGAGACGTGCCATTAAAAAAACCACCAGAGCCATCGAGAAATGCTGTGCGCACGGATGTGTCGTGTGCGTAAACCTCATAGTGCAGAGTCACGGTGTGGTTTGTGGCGACGTGCCAACTTGACTGTGAGGTCGGCGTGAGTGACACAGGGCGGCCGCGCACGTCGAGTGCGTGAATCGAGACAATGTGCCGTGCGAAATCGCGCAGCATATAGCTGCCCGCAATCCATGTGGGCAAATAAACCTCAAAACCACCGCGCACAGTGGGCGTGATGGTGAGACTGATGGCGAACACATTGCGCGAAACAATGGGGGTGACTGTGTAGTGCATTGATCGGACCTTTCACCTGATTGCATTCAAAAAGGTGTTTGCGTATGATGGGGTTTGACAGTGTTTTAAAAATCAATCAACTTTATTGAACAAGGAAAAACCATGAGCGAATTTGCCACAATTGTACTGGAAACCATTGGCGCCGTCGCGCGCATCACCCTGAATCGTCCGCAGCAGCTCAATGCGCTCAACGATGAACTCATGGATGAGCTCGGCGCCGCATTGCTCACACTCGATGCCGATGCCAGCATCGCCGCCATCATCATCACGGGTTCTGAAAAAGCATTCGCCGCGGGCGCGGACATCAAAGTCATGGCCAGCTTGGATTTTGAAGCCGCTTACATGAATAATTTCATCACGCGCAATTGGGACACCATGGCCAGCATACGCAAGCCGATTATCGCTGCGGTGGCTGGCTTTGCACTCGGTGGTGGTTGTGAGCTCGCGTTGGCATGTGACACCATCATCGCGGCGGACAATGCGCAGTTTGGCCAACCTGAAATCAAGCTGGGCATCATCCCCGGTGCAGGTGGCACGCAGCGATTGACGCGCGCCGTTGGTAAAGCGAAAGCCATGGACATGATTTTAACGGGGCGGATGATGGACGCAACCGAAGCTGAACGTGCGGGCTTGGTGTCGCGAGTGGTGCCGCTGGCTGAGTTGGCCGAACAGGCGCTCAAAATGGCCAACACGATGGCATCGCACGGCCGATTGAGCACATTGATGGCGAAAGAAGCGGTCAATGTCGCACAAGAGCAGTCACTGTCAGCGGGTCTGCAGTTTGAACGACGCGGCTTTCACAGCTTGTTTGCCACAGCGGATCAAAAAGAAGGCATGGCGGCTTTCATTGAAAAACGCAAAGCCGTGTTCACTCGTTGATGTGCTCAATACTGTCAAAAAACCCTCGATGATGATCGAGGGTTTTTTGTGGTTTGTCGTTAAGCAGAAGGTGTGTTTTCTGGTGGGTAGACATGGGCATTGTTACCCTCATTTTCACGAAAGGGCATCAAGACCCAAAGCAAAATGTACAACAAAAATCCTGTGCCATACAACAATGCCGCCGCCGCAAAAGCCGCACGCAATACCCATGAAGGCACGCCGACTTGTTGAGCCAAACCACCGCAAACACCGCCAAAAACGGCGTCGTTGCGCGATCGGCCCATGTCTTTGATGAACTGCATGCTCGGCGAAGCACCGTTGTTTTGTGTGTGCGATTGGCCAGCAGTTGACTTGGCTTCTGTTGCGAATACACGGCTTTTGGCCTGTGCAAATTCTTCATCGGTCAGCGCGCCCGATTCACGCAAGGCCTGTAGTTTTGAGATTTCGTCAGCAATGGTCATGGTGAACTCCTTGAAGGTGGTTAAAAATCGTCCCTACACTTTATATGAGGTGGGGCGCTGAGAATTCAAGGGCTTGATTGGTTTTATCGAAT
>CALMCK010000287.1 GCA_937862845.1 uncultured Burkholderiaceae bacterium
AAAAGAGTTCAATCAAATGAATTGAACTTGGAGCCATCATGTCATGAGTCAGGTTGAATTTAGGTTGAACGAATATTGAACATCGGGCGTTCAGTCACTCGTCGAGTTGAGCCAGTTTTGATTGAAGCGCTGCGTGCCGCGCATCGCCTGCGGGCAGTAAATTGGACAAATGAAAAAGCACATTGTAATCGGCCTCGTGCATGACGGTGAATTGCCACAACGCATCGATGTCTTGGCTGGCGGTCAGCGCGCGGATGACCAGTTGGTGCAAATAATCACGGTACTCAACCACCGCGGGGGCTTGTGAATACGGCATGAGCGGGTGTTGATACAGCGCCAATGCATCACGCAGTTTACCGAACAATGCATGCTGCTCCACCCACTGCGCATCACTGGCCATCATTTGCGGTGAGAGCGACAAGCGATACGGGCGCGCTTGCAGCGCATCGCCGATGTGTTGGCGCAAATGGGTCATCTCGGATTTAAGCGTCGAGAAAGACACGGGTTCATCGCCATACACATGCGCATGCAGTGCCTCTAAACTCAAGCCTTCTGGGTGAGTGGCGAGCGCAATTAAAATTTCTTGTAAGCGTCTCGGCAAAGGTGTGTGGCCGAGCCAGCTGCCCGCATCATAGCCGCACAGATTGAGGTAAAAATTTTGCGGCAGTTGAATCGATGACAGCAGTGCCGAAATTTGTTGGGCGTAATGACTCACCGTCGCCAGCGCCATCGGCGTCGAGCTTTGCCATGGTGCGCTGATGTCCAGCACGCCTGCGACATGCCCTGACGGCGCATGAATAATCGGGGCGGCATAGCAGACCCACTCATGTAAACTCGGTGCATAATGCTGCGCTGAAAAAACCGTACAGGGTTTGACCAAACGCGCCGCCAAGCCCACGGCATTGGTGCCGATGCTGGCTTCGTCCCAATGGGCGGATGGCAGAAAATGTGCCTTCTCGATGCGTTTTTGCATCACCCGATTCGCGGCGGTCCACTGCAAAGTGGCCGATGGATCGCTAAAGCCCACCGCAAACCCCGCGTCTTTTACGGCGTGGGTCAGCTCATCGAATAAAGGTTTGGCCAACTGATAAAGTTCTGTCGAGATGAAGTCGCGCCGCACCGCATCAGGATCATCCATCGGTGCGCAGGTTTGCTCGAGTGGAATGCTCGACGCAGACGTGCCCCACGACTGCTTGAGCCAAGCGGCATCCGAGGCGATGGAGTTGTTTCGAACAAATTGCTGCCATTCACGTTCGGTTTTAAGCCGACGGTCACGCAGCTGATTGTTGGCACGCATGGTGTTTCTCCTGAGTGCAGCCTTGTACCGTTGAACAAGGCTTGTGGTGTCACACGGTCTTCTTTATATTAAAGCACAAAAACCACAGGGACACAAATAGCACAAAAACGCGTGAGGCAAGCCTGCGCCACGGTCGTGAGTACTTTACAAAACTTTACACAACAGACAATCAGCCGACACATCACTCGATTAAAGTGTCACTCATGGCACAAAGCCATTTCACTTTAAAGGAGCTTTCCATGTCAAACATTGACAACAACACACCCAACGAAAACACGGCCAACAGCAACAATTCAAACCAAACAGCAACCAGCACAGAAGGCAAAACCTGCGCTCGCCGCTGTGGCCGCTGTGGCGGTAAACGCAAGTGGATCGTCGGCGGCTTGATTGTTTTGGCTTCTATTTTTGCATTTAAGCATTTTGGCGGACACCACGGTCATCGTGATTATCGCGGCCACGGTGGCTGGTCAGAGGGCATGATGCAAGAACGCTCGGACAAAATGGTGGAGAGATTTGGCAAAAAAATCGATGCGTCCGACGAGCAAAAGGTCAAACTCAAGCAAATCGCCGCAGCGGCCAGCGCAGAGGTTTTGCCGATGAAAGAGCAGATGAAAGCCTCTGCCGATGAAATGGTGCAGCTGCTCACAGCACCGACGATAGACCGTGCGGCGGTTGAGGCGCTGCGCAGCAAGCAATTGACGCAGATGGACACGCTTTCAAAAAGTTTGGCGAATGACTTGGCCGATGCGGCTGAAGTGTTGACACCCGAGCAGCGTGCGAAACTGGCGGACGACTATAAGTAAATGAGTTGAAAAAAGGGGCAATCATCGCTCCTTTTTTTGTCTGCGTCATGACAGGCGCAAATGCGAAAACCTGGTGAACGCGGTATGATGCAGTTTGATGCGGTATGATGCGGCTTGATGAAACAGATTCATTTATTTTATGGAGTTCACATGAGCACATTGTCCAATTTTCCCATCACTGCCCGTTGGCCAGCGGCGCATCCTGACCGCATTCAGCTGTACTCATTGACCACGCCGAACGGTGTGAAAGTGTCGATTGCACTGGAGGAATTGCAGCTGCCTTATGAAGCGCATTTGGTTTCATTTGCGACGAATGATCAACGCTCGACCGAGTTTTTATCACTCAATCCCAACAATAAAATCCCCGCCATCATTGACCCAAATGGTCCAAATGGCGCGGCCATGGCATTGTTTGAGTCGGGCGCGATTTTGCTGTATTTGGCTGAGAAAACAGGCAAGCTATTGCCCGCCGATGCGGCGTTGCGCTATGAAACGATACAGTGGTTGATGTTTCAGATGGGTGGCATTGGGCCGATGTTTGGCCAGATTGGTTTTTTTCATAAATACGCGGGCAAAGCGTTTGAGGACAAGCGCCCGTTGCAGCGATATGTCGATGAGGCCAAGCGCTTATTGGCCGTGCTGAACCAACGACTCGAGCAGCGCACGTGGCTGATGGGCGCTGAGTACAGCATTGCGGACATCGCGATTTTCCCTTGGGTGCATTGTTTGCTTGAGCACTACGAGGCGCAGGACTTGGTGGGGTTTGGTGATTTTTCAAATGTGGCGCGAGCGCATGCCGCGTTCATGCAACGGCCTGCGGTGATCAGGGGCATGGAGATTCCTGCTGGTCACGTTTAGGCCTTGAGTTGTCGAATCGTCATTTACAAACGCCACACAAATACCTCACCAACAATACAACATGCAACAATGGAAATCATGAAAACACAAATTTTGCTCATCGAAGATGATGTGCGCCTCGGTGCACTCGTTAAAGAATACCTCGAAGCCGCAGGCTATGCCGTGACGCACGTGCTCACGGGCAGGGCGGGTTTGTCGCTGCTGGCGCAGACCGATTTGAAGCATGAATTGGTGGTGCTCGACTTGATGCTGCCCGATATGGATGGGCTCGATGTCTGTCGAGAGCTGCGGGCAAGCAGCACAGTGCCTGTCATCATGCTGACCGCGCGGGGCGATGCGATGGACCGAATTGTCGGCTTGGAGTTGGGCGCGGATGATTATTTACCCAAACCATTTGAGCCGCGTGAGTTGCTCGCACGCATCCGTGCAATTTTACGACGCGGTGCGCAGGCGAGTGCGGCAACGTCTGTTGCGGCGAGCGATGTGTTGCACTTTGGTCGACTGGAGATTGACCGTGCGGCGCGACAGGTTCGGCTGGCGGGTGCTTTGTGTGATTTGACGGCGTATCAATTTGATTTGTTGTTGCTGTTGGCCGAGCGCGCGGGCCGAGTGCTCAGTCGTGAGTGGCTGATGGATGCGCTAAAAAGCGAAGCGATTGAGGCATTTGACCGCAGCATCGATGTTCACATCTCGCGGATTCGCGCCGTGATTGAGGATGATGCAAAACAACCCAAGCGGATTTTAACTATGCGTGGCGCGGGCTATGTGTTTGTGAAAG
>CALMCK010000288.1 GCA_937862845.1 uncultured Burkholderiaceae bacterium
CACCTCAAGGAGGAGCTCGGCGATCTTCTCATGCAGGTTTTGTTCCACGCGCGGGCTGCGTCGACTGTTGGGGACCTGCCAAAGCGTGACGCATTGGCCGACATCGAGATTGTATTGGCTGTCCAACGTCATACTTTCTTTGGGTGAAAGCGTGATCTGATAACGATAATAACGGTCCTCACGCACATAGCTTGGCCCCATCATTGGCCAAAAAAATGGATCGTTGCGCCAAATGCCACGGTGCGGTCGGCCATAGTACATCGGCGCTTGCTCGATGACGCGCTCGATGATGGTTTCTTTGTGTGTGATGGTGGCGACGCGTCCGACCGCTTCAGGGCTGATGCTGCCGATGCCCAGATTGGCGCAACCTGTGAGGGCGACTGTGAGCAGCAGTGTGAGGAATTTGGTCATGGTGTGCTCCTTTTTGATAGGCAGTTAAGGTGTGGCTGCCGGTATGGGGGCTGTGCAACTTGGGTTTGCTGTTATTTTAGGAAAGTGTGTATCGCCCGTTCGCTCGAGCACTGTCACACAAGAACCCACGGCAAACTCAGTGTCGCTGCGCAGCGACAGGGTTTCTTTTTCGGAGAGTTTAATTTGGTACTGGTAACTGGTTCTGCTCTGAGTGCCACCCAAACCAAAGTTTAAACCAAAGCCAACATGACCGCCTGCCAAACCAATGCCCAATCCCAGTGGGTTGCTGCGAGAGCTTTGCTCTATGACGGTGTCTTTGGAGTTGATGACCCCCATTGTACTGCGGGTGGGCGTGTTTTGGTTGATGTTGGCACATGCCGTTAAGCACATTGTTAATAATAAAGCGGCTGGTGTGTGGGCTTTCATGAGTTCCTCAAAATGTTTAATGGCTTTGGTTGGATTGACTGGCTATTTCACGCGTCGAATCACATTAATCCGTGGTTGCCAATAAGGGTTGCTCAAGCTGTCCACTCGCACCACACCACCAGAGCTGGGCGCGTGGACGAAGTAGTTGTCACCGATATAAATGCCTGAATGTGAGTTTGGTTGACTGCTGGTGTTGAAAAACACGACATCGCCTGCGGCCAGTTCATCGAGGTCAATCTCTTGACCAAACTGGCTTTGCTGAGCGCTGGTGCGCGGCAGGTTGAGGTTCAATGCGCGTTTGCTGCTGTATTGAATCAGACCCGAGCAGTCAAAGCCCTCTGAGGGCGATGAGCCGCCAAAATAGTAGGGTGTGCCTCGGTATTTCATGGCTTCAACAGCGATGGCGCGATTGGGTCCAGCGCCGACACTGACATTGAGCGGCGGTTTTTGATAAGGGATTTTGCTGCGATGCCCAGTGGTGCCGCAGGCGGTCAATACCAGAATGCTCAGGCTGATGAGCAGCCATTTTAATTTTTGGCTCATGTCTGTCCTTTTTTGTGTCAATGCATCAGCGTGCAACAGCGCATCAAATCTCCACTGTCGCCAATACTGGCGTGTGATCGGATGGCTGTTCGTGGCGGCGTGGTTCTTTGTCGATGACGCTGCGGGTGCATTTGCTGGCCAATGCTTTTGAGAGCATGACGAAATCAATGCGCAGGCCTGCATTGCGGCGAAAGCCCATTTGGCGATAGTCCCACCATGAGTAGGATTTGTCGGCCTGATCAAACAGCCTAAATGAGTCAACCAGCCCTAAGTTTTGCATGTCTTGGAATGCTGCGCGCTCTTGCGGGGAAACTAGGTTGCAGCCGACCCATTTTTCGGGGTTGTGGACGTCACGGTCTTCGGGCGCGATGTTGAAATCGCCGAGCAGGGCCAGTTGCTCGTGCTCTGCCATTTCGGATTCTAAATACGAGAGCAGGGCCGCCAGCCAATTCATTTTGTAGACAAATTTATCCGAGTCCAGCGCTTGACCGTTGACAATATAAGCGCAGATGACGCGCACACCTGCGATGGTGGCGCTGATGAGGCGTTGTTGTGGGTCGTCGAAGTTGGGCAGGTTTTTTTGAATATCGGTTTGCGGTGTTCGGCTGATGATGGCGACGCCGTTGTAGGTTTTTTGCCCCGTGAAGCTGACGTGCAGCCCCGCATCGAGGAAGGCTTGCAGTGGAAACACCTCGTCGGTCATTTTGGTTTCTTGCAGACAGAGCACATCGACGTCATTGTTGGCCATGTAATTGAGCACTTGTGGCAGGCGGACTTTGAGGGAGTTGACATTCCAAGAGGCGAGGGTGAGGGTGGTCATGTGTGTTCCAATGGTTTGATTGAGGACATTATCGCTTAAAATGGGCTCGAGGTGGTTTGTGGTGTTGTTAAAATGGCCTTGTGACTCACATGTCATGAAGTTGTCATATTGAAGGTTT
>CALMCK010000289.1 GCA_937862845.1 uncultured Burkholderiaceae bacterium
ACATCGGGGCATGTGGTGTAACCGAAAAACATCAGCGTGAGTTGCGGGTTCGGCTGGTTTAATTGCAACGGCTGGCCATCGAATGTGGTCAGCGTCAAGTCAGATTTAAACGCTGCGCCCGTGATGTCTTGATTGAGAAATTGAACCGATGGCTGGCATGCGGTGAGCATTAGGGCGGCGAGCAATGCGAATATTGTTTTCATGGTTTTTTCAGGTAACTTCGTTCGGTGAGTTGACTGGTTAATGATTCGAGCGTAACAACGTGCTCGGTTTTCGCGGACTTTTTGGCAGTGGGCTGCCAGACTTGGCCGTATAAAATTTCCAAACTGATTTGACGCAAACCGCTGTCAAACAAGTCACCCAGCCTTGCACGCCACTGCGCTGCACTGGTGTCATTCATGCGCTGCAACGCGGGCAACAGATGATAGACGTCGCCCCACAGCGTGTCGGCGTCGTGATAGTTAAGCACCAGCGTTTCGACATCGAGCACGGGCAGCCCAAAACTTAAGGCCTGTAAACGCGCGCCGACGTCCATGATGTTGTGCCAGTGTCCGAGCAAATCGAGCCATTCGGTCTGCGCATTGACCAACTCAGGCAAACCGCCGCTGGACAGTGTGGCGAACAACAGCACACCTTCGTCAGAAAACCAGTGCGGCAACTCGGCCAAACACGCCATCGAATCATCCGCCGCATCGAGCACAAACGGCGCCAACACCAGCGACGCGACGTGGGGTTTTAGACTGCTTAAATCCGCCAAACTTTGCTCGGGCACAGCGACTGCGCCCATGAGTTTTTTGAAGCGTTGCGCCAAGCCGTTGGCATTGACGGGCGCGTCGGTTAATTTGATTTGTTGGACACGCTTGCGCGGCAAGCTTTGTTTCAAATCGGTCGCCGCCAAAGGCGCGGGACTGATTTCCAACACATGCTCGCCCGCCACTTTAATCGTCTGCGCGCGCAACATCAGCTCACGCGCCGCATAGTGCACGATGGCATCGGGAATCTGCGGCGTGCACAGGGTCGAAGTTTTCACGTAAGATGTGTTCATGCGCCGCATTTTACCACGTCCTCGCTCGCTCAAAATACAGATAAACAACCATCTGGCGCATTGGCTCGGCGGCTGCGTGCACTGCAGTGAAAAAGGCGCATCGCACATCAGCCCGCGCCTGTGCCCCGCCTGCGTCAAGCTGTGCTCAGGCATCGACGCCATGCGCTGCACACAGTGTGCTGCCGCACTCACCACGGACGACGCGCTGTGCTTGGACTGCTTACAGTCTCCTCAACTTTTCGAGCGCACCACCGCTTTTGCCGACTACAGCGGCGTGCTGCAACACATCATCCTCGCTTATAAATTTCACCAACAACTCAAATTCGCACCGCTGCTCGCCGATATTTTAAACCACACACTCACCACACAGCACACCAGCGACACCCTCATCATCCCGATTCCGCAACACGACGACATCACCCGCACACGCGGCTTTGTGCCACTGCTGCACATCCTCAAACAAATCAACCCGCCACTGAACCTCGAGCACACCGCACTCATCCGCCTGCACCACAAAACCCTGCAAATCAACGCCAGTGCCGCACAACGCCGCACCCAAATCAAAGGCGCATTCGCCGCCACACACGATTTAAGCGGCGTGTCGGTACTGCTCATCGACGACGTCTACACCACCGGCGCGACACTCAACGAAGCGGCGAAAGTGTGCCTTGAAGCTGGCGCAAAAAATGTGCAATGCGTGGTTTTGGCTCGCGGTAAATGGGTAAAATAGCGTTTTCATTCCACCGGCACACACCATGTTCCACATCGTCCTTGTCCAACCAGAAATCCCGCCGAACACCGGCAACATCATCCGCCTGTGCGCCAACACGGGCGCGCAACTGCACCTCATCAAACCGCTGGGCTTTCCGCTCGATGATGCGCGTATGCGGCGGGCGGGTTTGGACTACCATGAGTTCTCGACGCTGAAAGTTTATGAGGATTGGCAGGATTTTCTCAGCACGGCGCAACCTGATGCGGCGCGCATGTTTGCGTTGACCACGAAGGGCTCGCATGTGTTGAGCGAGACGGTGTTTGCTGCGGGTGATTGGTTTGTGTTTGGCTCGGAGACGCGCGGTTTGCCTGATGCCGTTCGTGAGTCATTTGCGCCTGCGCAGCGCATTCGTTTGCCGATGTTGCCGAACAATCGAAGTTTGAATTTATCCAACAGCGCGGCGATTATTGTCTATGAAGCGTGGCGGCAGTGCGGTTTTATCGGTGGCGAGTGAGTTATTCGGCGGCCTTTTGGTACAAACCAAAACGCACCTGCGCGGTTTTGCCTTCGCGCACCATCACCAAATTTTCTAAACACGCGTCGTCCAGCGCGGCTTCGGATTCGATGTACACGTAGCCGTCGCTTGCCAAAGACGTCAACACCAAAGGCAAACACGCTTTGAGCAGGTTTTGTTTGAATGGTGGATCGAGAAAAATCAAATCCATTTTTTGATGGCCCAATGTGGCCAATGCCGCGAGCGCGTCCTGTGCGAGCACCCGACACTGCGTGGCGGCGAGTTTGTCGCGATTGGCGGTGAGCTGTGCGGCGATGGTTTTGTTTTTTTCCACTAAAATCACCGAGCCTGCGCCGCGCGATGCGGCTTCAAAGCCTAGCGCGCCGCTGCCTGCGAAGGCGTCGAGCACGTGTTTGTCCGACCAGTCATTGCCCCATAAATGTTGCAGCCAGTTAAACACCGTCTCGCGCACGCGATCGGACGATGGCCGCAAGCCTTCTGCGAGCAGCACGGGCAATCGGCGCGAGCGATGCGTGCCGCCGATGATGCGAATCTCGCCGACGGTTTTTCGGGTGGCTGGTGTGTGTGCTGATTTCATGTGTGCTCGTTGTGGTCGCTCGGCGCTTGTCGTACAATGGCGCCATTAAGTCCTGTTATTGGCTTCGCTATTATACGTGCCCCGTGCACGCTTTTTTCTCTGAATGAAATAAAACCATGTTCAATTTTTTCCGCCGCAAAAAACCCGCTGAAACCGAAATACACGCCGAAGCCATCGCGCAGATTGAGCCCGTAGAATCCGCAGTCGCCATCGAGACAGCGACCGAGCCAACCGCAGCCATTGTTGAACCTGTCGTTAAGCCTGTCATTGACTCCATCATTGAGCCCGCGACATTGCTGGACGCTGCGCCCACACCTATGGCAGAGCCTGAAATAAAACCTGAAGCAGAACCCGACACCTCACCTGCACCAGCAGCCGAGCCGACACCCGAAATCGAAACATTACAAGCCAATAAAAGCTGGTTCTCTCGCTTAAAATCAGGTTTGTCCAAAACAGGTAAGGGCATTAAAAATGTCTTCATCGCCCACAAAGTCGATGAGGCGTGGTTTGAGCAACTCGAGGATGCGCTGCTGATGGCCGATGTCGGCGTGACCGCCACCACCCAAGTGCTTTCTCTCGTGCGCGCCCGCGTGAAAAAAGACCGCATCGAGGATGCGAGCGCGGTGAAGCAAGTCGTGAAAGACGTGTTGATCGACATACTCAAGCCGCTCGAAAAGACCCTTGATGTGGACGCGCACAAACCACTCGTGCTCATGGTCACAGGTGTGAATGGCGCGGGCAAAACCACCAGCATCGGCAAACTCACCCATCACCTACAACAACAAAACAAAACCATTATCCTCGCCGCAGGCGATACGTTTCGCGCTGCCGCGCGTGAGCAGCTCGCTGCGTGGGGCGCGCGCAATGGCGTCACGGTGATTGCCCAAGAGTCAGGCGATCCTGCTGCCGTGGTGTTTGACGCCATCGCGTCTGCTCGCTCTAAAAATATTGACGTGGTGATTGCGGACACGGCGGGTCGATTGCCGACGCAACTCAACCTCATGGATGAGTTGAAAAAAATCAAACGCGTCGCCGAAAAATCCATGGCGGGCGCACCACACGAAGTCATCCTTGTGCTCGACGGCAGCATGGGCCAAAACGCCTTGGCGCAGGTCAAAGCCTTCGATGAAGCCGTCGCATTGACAGGGCTCATCGTCACCAAACTCGACGGCTCGGCCAAAGGCGGTGTGCTGGCGGCATTGGCGGTTGAGCGGCACATTCCAGTTTATTTTATCGGTGTGGGTGAGGGCGTACACGATTTGCAAACCTTCGACGCGGTCGAATTCGTCGATGCGTTATTGGACGAATGATGCGTGCCATGCGCAAAAAGGCTGAAAGGCTGATATGAAAGACGGAGACATTCTCGCCACAGTGGATTTGGGCTCAAACAGTTTTCGCCTCGAAATGGCGCGGCTCGACCATGGCCAGCTGGTGCGCCTCGACTACTATAAAGAACCGGTTCGCCTCGGCGCGGGGTTCGATGAGCACAAAAACCTGACCGATGCCGCCATCACGCGCTCGGTCGAGTGCCTCGAGCGCTTTGCCGAACGATTGAGCGGGCTCAAACCGACCGCTGTTCGTGCGGTGGCAACTCAGAGTTTGCGCAGCGCCCGCAATCCAGACGCATTTCTGGTTCGAGCCGAAGCGGCACTTGGTCACCCGATTGAGGTGATTTCTGGGCAGGAAGAGGCGCGGCTGATTTACCTCGGTGCGGCGAATGATTTGCCCGAAGAGCCGCATCGCCGCATCGTCGTGGACATCGGCGGCGGCTCGACGGAGTTGATTGTCGGTCTGAATCAGCAGTCTGAGCAGACCGAGTCATTGCGCATCGGCTGCGTGTCACACACTTTGAAATTTTTCCCCGACGGCCTCGTCACCGCGAAATCCATGGAAAAAGCCATCACGGCGGCGGTGGCGCGATTTGAAGAGGTCGCTGAGGTATTTGGCGCCCATCAGTGGCAATCGGCGTATGGCTCGTCGGGCACGGCCGAGGCCATCGCTGAGCTGTGCACCCAACTCGGTGAACCACCTGAGTTCATCACGCGCGCGGGCATGAAAAAAATCGCCGAAATCATGATTGAGTCGCCGCCACAAAAATGGCCGTTTGAAAACCTGCGCGCTCAACGCATGCAAGTGCTCGCGGGTGGTTTGGCGGTGATGATGGGTTTGTTCATCGCGCTCAATGTCAAAAGCATGCGGCCATGCTACAGCGCACTGCGCCAAGGCGTGATGGTCGATTTGCTCGATCGCCTGTCCGAGCACGACATCAATACAGATGTGCGCCACAACAGCATCACGCGCTTGGCGCGCCGTTGGCTGGTCGATGGCGCACAAGCCACGCGCGTGCAGCGCACCGCATTGGCACTGTATGCACAACTCGAGCACCGCGATGAACGCATGCGCGATTCGCTGTCTTGGGCAGCGCTCACCCACGAAGTCGGCATGACGGTGTCGCACAGCAGCTACCAAAAACACAGCGATTATTTGATTCGTCACGCCGACATTGCAGGCTTCTCATTCACTGAACAAGCCCTCATCGCTGATCTGATTGCCATGCACCGTGGCGGCCTCAAAAAATGGCAAGATGCACTCAACCAATCCGCATTGCATCAAGCCGCATTGTGTTTGCGCCTTGCGGTCATACTGTGTCACGCCCGCACCGAGATAGAGCCACCTGCGATTGCTTTGCACGAGCAGGCTGGGCAAATCAACTGGCACATCGACGCCGCATGGCGCACCGCATTTCCCATGAGCGCTTATTTACTCGATGAGGAAGCCGCCGCTTGGGCCAAACTCCAAACATAAAAAACGGCGATGGTTCTCGCCGTTTTTTATGTTTGGACCGCTGCACTGTTATTGGGCTTTAATGTGTTTCGCGACTTGACCTGACAAATACGTCCAGACAATCCCTGCCGCGGCATTGCTGGTCAGCTCAGCATGGTCATACGCGGGCGCAACTTCCACGCAATCCATGCCGACCCACGGCAAATCCGCGGTTTGCTCCAACAGCGTATAAGTTTGATTCACCGACATGCCCGCAGGCTCTGGCGTGCCCGTGCCCGGTGCAAAGGCGGGATCAAGGTGGTCAATGTCCACGGTGAGGTATAAAGGCAACCCCTTCGCGCTCAAGCGCGCACGCACTTGTTTGAGCACGTCATCCAGCGCACCCAAAGTCTCCAAACCACGCATGTCGCGTGCCGTGAATATCGCACCGCCTTGGTCGCGCACATACTCACGCGCTTCTCGCACACCCGCCGATCGAATGCCGATTTGCACAAAGCACTCGGGGTCCACCAAGCCTTCTTTAATCGCTTCATACACCCATGTGCCATGACCAGATGGCTCGTCATAGTGCGTGTCCCATGTGTCGCAATGCGCATCAAAGTGCAACACCGCGAGCGGTTTTTGATAATGCTGATAATAAGCACGCAACAAACCCAGCGTAATCGAATGGTCACCGCCCAACCAACACATGTGGTGCCGCGCAATCAAATCCCCCGTCTGCTCAGACAGCGCCGCACGCATGCCGTCGATGGATGTGTTCGGCAACATCAAATCGCCCACATCCGTTAAATGCTCAAACGGCGAGACATCAAAATACGGGTGTGTGCCGTCACACAACATTTGACTGGCACGGCGAATCGCGTCGGGCCCGAAACGCGCACCGGGTCGATTGGTCACCGCACCATCATACGGGACACCCGCCACCGCAAACGGCGTGTCGGTTTGACTGTGCGGCACAGCGAGAAATCGGTTTTGACTCATGTATGCATAACTCATGGGGGCTCCTGATGGACGGTTTTGGTGGACACAAAAAAACATTGTGCAACACCCGCGCTTGGGATTCAAGCCTTTTGGCACACTGGTTGGCCGTCACTTGATGTATTGGTTCACCCTCTTGTTATCCCCACACAAATCATGCGTAATCATCGACACCTCAATCGCAATCATTGATCTGACAAACCACCTTCATTGGAGTTCACGTGAAAAACCCCACCATCGCCCTCTACGTCGCCAATGCACTCAGTGCCATGACCCTGACCAATGCCCAAGCAACGCCCGCCAACGACAAAATCATAACAAACCAAACGGCAAAATTATGCGCATCATGCCAGCAACGGCTGCACCTGCTAAATAAACGCATGGTTTTCACCCAAGCCCTGTTGCGTTCCGCAGGGCTTTTTTTACAACACGAAATGTAGTAAAACAACAAAAATCCTTGAATTTTCAGTAACTATTTTACATTTCAACTTGATTTCCAGTGAGAAAAAGCGCATCCTGTGGGTCACGGTGCACACAGCCATCCCGCTGTCTGCCTCAGAAGACCACCCACCATTAAAAAGAGAACAATATGAGAGACACTAAAATCGTCGCCACACTGGGCCCCGCATCAACCGATGAAAATACGTTAAGAGAAATGATTAAAGCGGGCGTGAACGTTGTGCGGATTAATTTCTCGCACGGCACGGCGCAAGAACACATTGACCGCGTCAACCTCGTGCGACAAATTGCTGAGAACATGGGCGTCTACGTCGGCGTGCTGGCCGATTTGCAGGGCCCAAAAATCCGCGTGTCGATGTTTGCCAACAAAAGCGTCCAGCTGGCCAATGGCGCAGAGTTCGTGTTTGACACCGACGCGGCGACACCGGGTGACGAAACCCGCGTGGGTTTGGATTATCCAGACCTCATCAAAGACGTGGTGGCCGATGATATTTTATTGCTCGATGATGGCAAAATCCGCATGCGCGTGCTCTCTAAAACCGACTGCAGCCTGCGCTGCGTGGTCGAGCAAGGCGGCACTCTGTCCAATCGCAAAGGCATTAACAAACTCGGTGGCGGCCTGTCCGCAGCGGCATTGACTAAAAAAGACATGGCCGACATCCTCACCGCAGCCGCGTTTGAAGCTGATTTTCTCGCCATTTCATTCCCTAAAAGTGCCGCCGACATGTACATGGCACGCGAGTTGATGCGCAATGCGGGCGGCACCAATGCGTTGATGATTGCCAAAATCGAACGTGCGGAAGCGATTCCAAACCTCGAAGAAATCCTCGATGCATCCGATGGCCTGATGGTGGCGCGTGGTGATTTGGCCGTGGAAGTGGGCGATGCCAAAGTGCCTGCGCTGCAGAAAAAAATGATTCGCATGGCGCGCGAAAAGAACAAATTGTCCATCACCGCCACGCAAATGATGGAGTCGATGATCAGCAGCCACGTCCCGACGCGCGCAGAAGTCTCCGACGTCGCCAATGCGGTGCTCGATGGCACCGACGCGGTGATGTTGTCCGCCGAAACGGCCTCAGGCGCGTTTCCCGTCGAGACCGTCCGCGTCATGGCACAGGTCTGCACCGAGGCGGGTTTGTTTGCGCCCATCACGTTGGACCAAGACATGATGAACCAGACATTTGGCCGCATTGACCAGTCAATCGCCATGGCCGCGATGTTCACCGCCTATCATTTCAAAGCCAACGCCACCATTGTCATGACCGAGTCAGGCTCAACCGCATTGTGGATGTCACGCTTTAACAGCGGCGTGCCGATTTACGGCATGAGCCGCAACATCCACACACTGCGTCGCTTGAGCCTCTACCGCGCCGTGACCGTCGTGCCCATGCCACCCGAAGAAATGAGCAGCGAGAACGCCAGCTCAATCGCCGAAGCCCTGCTGATGAAACGCGGCCTGCTCAAACTCGGTGACCTCGTCGTCGCCACCTCGGGCTCGACCATGGGTAAAATCGGCGGCTCGGACACCATGGTTGTTCGTCGCATTGGCGCATGAGCGTTTGGCCAATCATGTTTAAAAAAAGCGAAGCCCGTTGGCTTCGCTTTTTCACAATTTCTCGCCAGTTCTCTAACTTTGTCGCAACCATAACCACAGATGTTGTTAAAATAAACCGCGGTCATTGAGCAACGCGGCAACACGGTTGAGCGAATCCATCCAACACCACAAAAGGAAACACAATGATTTATTGGACCATGAACAGCGTGCCCGAACTCGTCGGATTGGACAAAGCTGAAAAAAAGAAAATGTTTAAACAAGCATTTAAAGAAGGGCGCAGCCGCATGGGCATGAAGGAGTTGGCGATTCGCATGGTGGCGTACATTGCGTTGATTGCCGTGGCATTTGGATTGTTATCACCCCCGTTTTTTGCATTTTCGGGTGGCTCAATCGTGGGCATGGCTTTAATAGGGGGCATACTCGGAGCGTTGGCCGCTTTGCCTGCGATTTTAATGATCCAAACACCGATCATCGAAAAAAGCCGTGAGTGGCTGCGCGAGCAGGGTTATCCCACCAAATAATGCCCACCGTCATTCTCATCCACGGGCTCGGCCGCACCGCGCGCAGCATGCGCGGCTTGGCGCGGTTTCTCACACACGCAGGTTTTGATGTGGTGCTGCACGGCTATGCGTCGCGGCGACAGCCGATGGCTTCCTTGGTCGAGGATTTGCGCTCGCTGCTGGACGCTTTGGTCCAAAACGGTGCTGCACCCGTGCATGCCGTGACGCACTCATTGGGCGGCATCGTGTTGCGCGCCTTGCTTGACGCCCACCCCGACGCGCCGATTGCACGCACAGTGATGCTCGCACCACCGAATGCGGGCTCGGAAATCATTGATTTTTGGCGCGCGGGCACTTGGCGGCGACGCGTGTTTGGCGCGATGATGGGCGAGGTGGCGCTCAGTTTACACACGGGTGCCGACAGTTTGCCAAACACCTTATCACGCATGCCCAAACACGATGTGTTGGTGATGACTGGCTCACGCAGCCTTGAGCCATGGTTCAATCCCCTGTTTGACAAACCGCACGATGGCAAAGTCTCTGTGGCCAGCGCACCGCTCAATCAACTGGCCGAATGCGTGATTTTGCCCGTCAGCCACACATTCATCATGAACGATGCCCACGTCCAAAAACGCATCAAACTATTTTTAAATCAATGAGTACCGTGGCTTTCACACATCACATTTTCAGTAAATTCCACTGGTTTTGAACTTCTCTTGTCAAAACACTTGCGGATAATCGCCAAGCTGTATTATAATTTCGCTTCGATAGAGGTGTCGCCAAGTTGGTTAAGGCACTGGATTTTGA
>CALMCK010000290.1 GCA_937862845.1 uncultured Burkholderiaceae bacterium
GGCGGTGTGCTCTGCGTACAGCTCTAAACCACGGCGGGCTGCGCTGATGTCGAGGATGCCCATGCTTTTAAATAAATAATAATAAAGTGCCAGTGAGCCTTTTTGGCCGTCGGCGTTCTCGACGCTGCCTTGTAATTTGCCGTCTTGATAAAACTCGATTTTGGCAATTGAGTCAACAGAGGGGAACTGCTCGAGGTTTTCTTTAAAAACAGTGCTGGTTTTGAATAACATATGTGGGCCTTTGAGTGAATTTGGGTTTTAAAGGTCAATGAAACACGGAGAAAAAAGGCTGAATTTTTTTCAATTTTTTAAGAGGCGGCACGCAAAATGCTGTCAATGTATGCCACAGAATCAGGTTCTGCTTTGTCGCGTTGGGCTTGCCAAAGTGTCTGGCCAAGGCATTCCATCACCACATGCTGAGCGGCGTGTTCGTCATCGAGTTTGCTCGCCAGTTTAGCATAGGCTGCGCGAATGCCGATGGGTTGGTCGATGGAGAGTTGTTCGTTAATCGATAGGTGCATGGACAGGTGAAGGAATGGATTGGTTTGACCATCTTCTGGTAAAAACTGCGCCGCTTCAAGCGCTTCAATCGGGCCGTTGAGCACGGCGTGGTATTCGGGATGTTCGCGCATTTGTGCGACGGCGATTTGCTCAATCGGTGCGAGTGTTTCATTGCGCAACGATTTATGCCATGCGTGGTAAAAAAATTGGCGAACTTCTTTAACGGTGGGGTTGAAAAACATGGTGGCTTTCGGTGGGTGTTTACAAGGCTGTTGTAGGGCTGCTTGCCCTCAATCTGTCGTCTGTATCAATCTGTGGTGTATGAATGTGGCGATGAATCATAATGGATTGGTTTGCCAGCATGGCGGCTTGAGGACAAGCGCCTTACGGTGGTGTTTATCAATCATCCATCGCCCACAAACCGATAGCGATTGCCTGGGTGCCACATGGTGACGAGGGTGGCGATTTGGTTGGCGCTGCGGGTTTTTCGCTGCAATACAAGACAAGGTTGATCGACCAAAATGTGCAGCATGTGCGCGATGGTCTCGGTCGGTAGCGTTGCTTCGAGGACGTAGTCCATGCCTTGCAGCGGGGCGGCTTGCATGAGGTATTCGTTCGGGGTGATGTGGGCGAAGTCTTGCGTCATGTAGTCGGGAGCTATTTTTGGGTTGACCCAGCGTTCTTCGACTTGGATGGCGATGGTGTTTTCAAAATGCACCATGACGGAGTGGAATAAAATTTCCCCTGTCTTTAGACCAAATTGCGCGGCGAGTTTTTCGGGTGCTTTGATTTTTTCCAGTGTGTGTAATTCGGCGTGGTGGGTGTGCCCACGCGCGGTGATTTCGTCGGCGATGTTTTTGATTTCAAGCAATGTGGCGGCGACTTTTGTGGCGGCGACGTAAGTGCCTGCGCCTTTGCGGCGTGTGAGGATTTGCTCGTCTGTCAATTCGCGCAGGGCGCGGTTGACCGTCATGCGTGAAGTGTTGAACTCTTTCGTGAACGCCATTTCTGATGGGATAAGCTCGCCTTCTGTCCACGCGCCTTGTTCGATTTGGGCGAGGATGTGGTCTTTGATGCGCTGAAAGATGGGGCGTTTTATGGTCATGTCGGTGATTTTAACATTGCTCAGTGTCAATGCCTTGTGGTTTTTGGGCCTTTTATAAAACATGGTTCTGGCGTGGAGTTATTTTGGTTGAAATTTCTGTTGACGAATTTGTATATACAGATTACACTTTTTATAAATTCAATCCCAAATCAAAAATTGGAGGCCACCATGAGTGCCATTAATTTCAGCAATGATCCGCGTTTTGACGAAACCCGCGTCATCCGCGCGCCACGCGGCTCTGATAAAACCTGTAAAAGCTGGGTGGCTGAGGCGGCGTATCGAATGATTCAAAATAATTTGGATCCTGAAGTGGCAGAGAATCCGCAGCATTTGGTGGTGTATGGCGGCATTGGGCGCGCGGCGCGAGATTGGGCGTGTTTCGATCAGATTTTGGCATCGTTGAAAGAGTTGAATGACGATGAAACGCTGCTGGTGCAGTCTGGCAAACCTGTTGGTGTGTTTAAAACACATTCGGATGCGCCGCGTGTTTTGATTGCGAACTCTAATCTTGTGCCGAAGTGGGCGAATTGGGAACACTTTAACGAACTCGATCGCAAGGGTTTGTTTATGTACGGACAGATGACGGCGGGCAGCTGGATTTACATTGGCTCGCAGGGAATTGTGCAGGGCACGTATGAGACGTTCGTCGAAGCAGGGCGGCAACACTGTGCGGGTTCGTGGTCGGGCAAGTGGATTTTGACGGCGGGTTTGGGCGGCATGGGTGGCGCACAGCCGCTCGCTGCGACGCTGGCTGGCGCGGTGTCGTTGAATGTTGAGTGTCAGCAGTCGTCGATTGATTTTCGTTTGCGCACGCGTTATCTTGACAAACAAGCGCGCGACATCGACCATGCGATTGAGTTGATTAAATTGCATTGCGCGAACGGTGATGCCGTTTCGATTGGCCTGCTCGGCAATGCGGCAGAGGTGTTTCCAGAGTTGGTTAAACGCGCAGCAGCAGGTGACATCGCACCTGATTTGGTCACTGACCAAACTTCGGCGCATGATTTAATCAACGGTTATTTGCCGATTGGCTGGACAGTCGAGCAATGGAAGTCCGCGCAGCATGACCCCGCACAACACGCACAGCTCACCGCAGATGCTGCGCGCAGCTGTGCGGTGCATGTGCAGGCGATGCTTGATTTTCATGCGATGGGCATCCCGACGGTCGATTATGGCAACAACATCCGTCAAGTCGCATTTGACGATGGCGTGACAAATGCATTCGACTTTCCAGGCTTTGTACCCGCGTACATTCGTCCGTTGTTTTGCGATGGCAAAGGTCCGTTTCGCTGGGTGGCTTTATCGGGCGACCCTGAGGATATTTATAAAACGGATGCAAAAATTAAAGAATTATTTCCAGAAAATAAACACGTGCACCACTGGCTTGACATGGCGCGAGAACGAATTGCCTTTCAAGGATTGCCTGCGCGCATTTGTTGGCTCGGTTTGGGTGAGCGGCACATTGCGGGACTGGCGTTCAACGAAATGGTGAAAAATGGCGAGCTCAAAGCACCGATTGTCATCGGTCGTGACCACCTCGATACGGGCTCAGTGGCTTCGCCGAATCGCGAAACCGAAGCCATGCGCGATGGCACAGATGCGGTGAGTGATTGGCCGCTGTTGAACGCATTGCTCAACACCGCAGGCGGCGCGAGCTGGGTCTCATTGCACCACGGTGGCGGCGTCGGCATGGGTTACTCGCAGCATTCGGGCATGGTCATCGTCGCCGATGGCAGTGATGACGCCGCGCGTCGATTGGCGCGCGTGTTGGTCAATGATTGTGGTTCAGGCGTCATGCGCCACGCCGACGCAGGCTATGAGAGCGCGGTGGATTGTGCGAAGCGCAACGGGCTGAACTTGCCGATGATTTAGTGATGAAACCGCCGTAGGGTGGCTTGCCCTCAAGCTTTCATTCCCGTATGGGTGTAGCGGGAGCGTGCTGGCAAGGCAGCGACGCTAAATTCATCGCAACATCTAAACGATGTCAGCGTGCACAAATGGTGGCTTGAGGGCAAGCCGCCTTACGTAAATGTCACAGTACAAATTTCAAGGAAACAAAAATGACCACCTTCACCATCCTGCCCGGCCAAATGACGCTGACCGATTTGCGCAGCATTTGGGCAACCCCAAAAACCGTCGCGCTCGTGCCAACTGCCTATGCCGATGTCCACGCATCCTCGCAAGCGGTGCAAAAAATCGTCGCGCGCGACCAAGCCGCATACGGCATCAACACGGGCTTTGGTATTCTTGCGAAGACCCGTATTCCGAACGATCAGCTACAACAATTGCAACGCAATCTCATCCTCTCGCATTCTGTCGGCACGGGTGAGTTACTCTCCGACGCCGTCGTGCGCCTCATCATGTTGATGAAAATCGCCAGCCTCGCGCGTGGATTTTCGGGCATTCGCGCAGAGGTGATTGACGCGTTGATTAAAATGCTCAACGCGAACATCACGCCCGCCATCCCAGCCAAAGGCTCGGTCGGTGCATCGGGCGACCTAGCGCCATTGTCACACATGACACTCGCGCTGCTCGGCGAGGGCGATGTGCGGGTGAATGGCGAAATGGTCAATGCAAAAATAGCACTCGCAAATGCAGGCATCGAGCCGATTGTATTGGAAGCGAAAGAAGGACTCGCGCTCATCAACGGCACGCAAGTCTCGACCGCGCTCGCGCTGCACGGTTTGTTTTTGACCGAACGTTTATTTGAGTCTGGCGTGATGATTGGCGCATTGTCGATTGACGCCGCAAAAGGCAGTGACGCGCCGTTTGATGCACGCGTGCATGCCGTGCGTGGCCAACCTGGGCAAATCGCCGCCGCAAGTGTGTTCCGCGAATTATTGAGCAACAGCGAAATTCGCCAATCGCACACGGTCGATGATGAACGCGTGCAAGACCCGTACAGCCTGCGCTGCCAGCCACAAGTCATGGGCGCGTGCCTCGACATCATCACCAACTCCGCGCGCACACTGCTCATCGAAGCGAACGCCGTCACCGACAATCCTTTGCTTTTTGCAACGGACAACGACACAGTCGATGTCATATCGGGTGGTAATTTTCACGCCGAACCCGTCGCATTCGCCGCCGACGTGCTCGCGCTCGCCATCTCCGAAATCGGCGCACTGTCCGAGCGGCGCATGGCCTTGTTGATTGACGCCACGCTGTCAAACCTGCCGCCATTCCTCGTCAAAGAAGCAGGCGTCAATTCAGGCTTCATGATTGCCCACGTCACCGCCGCCGCACTCGCGTCCGAAAATAAATCCATGGCGCATCCCGCCTCGGTCGACAGTTTACCGACATCAGCCAACCAAGAAGACCACGTCAGCATGGCCACCTTCGCCGCCCGCCGCCTGCACGACATGGCGCACAACACCGCCGCCATCCTCGGCATCGAGCTGCTCGCCGCCGCGCAAGGCATCGACTTTCATCGTCCTTTGAAAACCTCCGAACGCCTAGAAATCCTACACGCCCAGCTGCGCGAACAAGTCAGCTTCTACAGCACCGACCGCTACCTCGCGCCCGACATCGAAGCCGCCAAAGCGCTGGTCATTGGCGGCACGTTGAATCAAGGAAGTCATGGGTTGTTTGCGCCGTTATATGTGTAAAATATAGCGATGCAATGTAGGGCGGCTTGCCCTCAAGACTGTCATTCCCGCACGGGTGTGGCGGGAACGTGCTCGCATGGCAACGGCGCATGAGTCGATGAAAAACCTGAAACAAAGGTGAAGTAAAAATGTATTGTGATAAATTGATACTATTGGTTTTTTGTTTCATTGCGCTGTTTGCTTTGGTTGTCGTGGTGCGCAGTTTAGGGCGTTAATACATCCATTGAATATCTGAAATGATGTACAAAACTGAAATGTAGCCCGCCATGAGCGCAGTGAATCGCGGGGTTCTTCGCTCGTGCGAGTCATATGCTATCGATGTATTTTTTAGAGGATGTTTATGTTTGATACTTCAGTTGTTAAAAAAAGCCACATCATGGGACTTTGGCGCTCAAAAAATGCCCGTGATGTTGAAGCCCTCAATCGGTGTTATGCGGAATCGGTAAAGCCGTTTAAAAATATGCAAAAAATTGCATGGGGCATGATTGTTGTCGCATGTGCTTTGGTTCTTATTTTTCCATTTGGTAAATGGGTTGTTTTACCGATGGTGATTGTGTCATTGTTGGCGCGGTATGTGGCATCAAAAAACATTGACGTGTTTGATGGTGCGCATGCAGAGTACGAGGAAATGATTGAAAAAAAACGATTGTCTCCCAACATGAATGCTCCATAATTTGTAAGGGGGTATTCAAGCCAGCCATGCTTGGCTGTGAAATGGTGTGTCAATTGGCGAAAATTTAAACTCCGTCATTCCCGAATGCTTTAATCGGGAATCCAGTGGGTTATGGTTTTGATTTTCAAAGGGAAATGAAAAAAACAATCCACTGGATTCCCGCTAAACCCATGCGGGAATGACGAGCTTTGGAATGTTTCATTGACAAAGCACGGAATGCTGTCACAGCAATTGGAAATCACTCATGTTAACACTCAAAACCCTAAGCCACACCCACCACTGGCACGGCCGCATCGACGCCGTCGAGGGTGCGCTCGGCACGCGTTGGCATCAAATCATGCAAATGCCCACGAGCGATAATCTGAACCAAGCCATCGCCCTCATCGGCTTTAATTGCGACGCTGGCGTGGCGCGCAACCACGGCCGTGTCGGTGCGGCGAAGGGCGCGGACGCGGTGCGTGCATTGCTCGGCGGTATGCCTGTGCATGAAGCGACGCGCTTGGTGGATGCGGGCAATGTCGTGTGTGAGAACGATGACATGGAAGCCGCGCAAACAACATTTTCCGCGTCAATCGCCGAGCTGCTCGCGCAAAACACATTCCCCATCGCCATCGGCGGTGGCCACGAAATCGCCTATGGCACATTTGACGGCTTGGCGTTGCACCTACAAAACAAAACCAAACCACGCATCGGTATTCTCAACCTCGACGCACATTTTGATTTGCGCCTCAACGAAAATGAGCAGGGTGTTTTTCGAGGACATTCAGGCACACCGTTTCGTCAAATCGCTGAAGATTGCGCAGCACGTGACTGGGATTTTAACTATTGTTGTCTGGGTGTTAGTCGATACGCCAATACCCCTGCGTTGTTTCAACGCGCAAATGATTTAAATGTCATTTATTGTTTGGACGAGGACATGGGGCTTTTGCAACGCGCAGATGTGTTGCAAACGGTGCTTGAGTTCACGCAAAGTATTGATTATTTGTATCTCACCATTGATTTGGATGTTTTACCGGCATCCGTGATGCCCGCTGTGTCAGCACCTGCGGCACGGGGCGTGGCGCTTGAGATTGCTGAGGCGGTTGTCGATGCTGCGATTGATTCGGGTAAATTGCTCGTGGCTGATTTGGCCGAATTCAATCCCACGTATGACATCGATCACCAAGGTGCGCGCGTTGCTGCGCGGCTCGTCGCACGATTGGCGAACCGTATGGCCAAGCAATTTTCATAAAGGTAAAACCATGGCCACAACACACTGGGATACGCTTTGGCTCAACGTCCACCTCGCCACCATGAGCGACGGCACGACGAGTTATGGCGAAATCATGTACGGCGCACTCGCCATCAAAGATGGCAAAATTGCATGGCTCGGCGCGCAGAGCGACTTGCCCACTGATTACACAACGAGCCAAACCCATGATGGCAACGGCGCGTGGATGACGCCGGGTCTCATTGACTGCCACACCCACATCGTCTACGCGGGCAACCGCAGCCACGAGTTTGAAGCGCGGCTCAATGGCGTGGCGTATGAAGACATCGCCCGTGCAGGTGGCGGGATTTTATCGACCGTCAACGCCACCCGCGCTGCGTCGTTTGACGAATTGCTCAACCAATCTTTACCGCGCGTGCAGCGATTGTTGGCCGAAGGTGTGACCACACTCGAAATCAAATCGGGTTATGGTTTGACGACAGAATCCGAAGCCAACATGTTACGCGTTGCCCGCCACATCGGCGAGTTGTTCCCCGTCAGCGTGCGCACCACTTTTCTCGGCGCGCACGCTGTGCCACCTGAGTACCGAGACCGCGCGGATGACTATATTGAGCATATCGTGAGTGAGATGTTGCCCGCATTGGCGCAGGAAGGGTTGGTGGATGCGGTCGATGCTTTTTGTGAAAACATTGGTTTCACATCGGT
>CALMCK010000291.1 GCA_937862845.1 uncultured Burkholderiaceae bacterium
GCGGCGGCGGTGATGCTGGGCTTGGCCTCAGAGGCTGACAAGGCGCCCGTGGACAAAGAGGATGAGCGAGCCTAAACTGGCTTGCCGTCCACATTGATACGGTTCATTAACCGTCTCAATGATTGTATCGGTACTGTACTGATTTTTTAGGGTATATTGACACACGGTGGCGCAATGTCTGCGGCACCACACAAATTTGATTTTTGAATGATAAAGGCTGGCCATGTCGCACTCACATCTATTTTCCAAACGCGCTCGTGATTTAAAAAGCTCGGTGATTCGTGAAATTCTCAAAGTCACTGCAAACCCGCAAGTGATTTCATTCGCCGGTGGTTTGCCCTCACCTGAGAGCTTCCCCGTGGCGCACATGAAAGCGGCGTTCGATAAAGTGTTGACGAGTGACGCACAGGCCGCATTGCAGTACTCAACCACCGACGGCTACGCGCCGCTGCGCGAGTGGGTGGCCAATCGCATGAGCACCGAGGGTGCGAGCATCCATCCCGACCAAGTCATCATTGTCTCAGGCTCGCAGCAGGCATTGGACTTGATTGGTAAAGTGTTCATCGACACGGGCGATAAAGTGCTGGTGGAGACGCCGACCTATTTGGGTGCGTTGCAGGCGTTCTCTTTGTTTGACCCGGAGTTCATTTCAGTGGCGTCGGATGAAAATGGCTTGGATGCCGACCAACTCACCGCCGAGATGGCAACGGCGGCGAAATTTCTCTATGCGTTACCCAATTTTCAAAATCCCACAGGCCGCATGATGAGTGAGGTGCGTCGCACCGCGCTCGTGGCGAAGGCACGTGCGCATGATCTGCTCGTGGTCGAGGACGACCCCTACGGCGCGCTGTGGTATGAGGCCGCACCTCCTGCGTCATTGCTCTCGCGCATGCCCGAGCGTGTGATACACATGGGCTCGTTTTCTAAAGTTCTCGCGCCTGGTTTGCGCCTCGGTTACATCGTCGCGCCCCTCGACATCGCGCGCAAGCTCGAGCAGGTCAAACAGGCCACGGATTTGCACACCTCCACCATCGCTCAACGTGTGGTGTACGAAGTGGTCAAAGATGGCTTTCTTGATGAGCACATCCCATCGATACGCGAGCGTTACCGTGGTCAAGCACATGTGATGCTCGAAGCGCTCACCGAGCACATGCCGGCGGGCGTGAGTTGGAATCAGCCTGCGGGTGGTATGTTTTTATGGGTGACATTGCCTGACGGCATGGACTCTGAGGCCATGCTTGAGAAAGCATTCGCGCGCAATGTCGCGTATGTCCCTGGTGTGCCGTTTTATGGCAACGAAGCGCAGCACAACACTTTGCGCCTCGCATTTGTCACCGTACCAGCGGATAAAATCCGTGCGGGCGTGGCAGAGTTGGGTGCGGTTTTTTCAGGCCGTTGATCAATGCTACATGTTTTTAAACGCTGCCAAGCGGCGTTTTGATAGGGGGTTAATGATGAGTGCCATCCAAATCCATTGGGCAAACTTATCCGAGCTCGATGCCATCGTGCCGTTGTTTGATGCGTATCGGCAGTTTTATGAAAAGCCATCGGATGTCCAATTGTCACGCGACTTGTTGAACACACGCATGGCGACCAGTCAGTCACGAATTATTCTTGCCACCGACGAGAGCGGCAACGCATGCGGTTTTGCACAGCTTTATCCTTTGTTCAGCTCGCTCTCGATGAGTGTGCTCGAATCCAAAGTCTGGTTGCTCAACGACTTGTATGTCGCCCAAGCTGCGCGTGGTCAAGGCGTGGGTGCCGCGTTATTGAGTTTTGTGCAAGACTGGGCAGCGCAAGAAGGCGCAGGCTATCTGATGCTTGAAACGGCGAAAACCAACGCGACGGCGCAGCGACTGTATGAGGCACAAGGCTGGGTGCGCGATGAAGCATTTTTCGTGTATCTATTTGCGTTGTGAGTTTGTTTTTAGTAGGCACCTTGACGCATTGGTTAAAGCGCAGCGATCGTTTTTAATTTGTAAAAAAACCGCAGAACGGGTGTTCTGCGGTTTTTGTTTGAGCGCTACGGATTTATGCAAAGTTGGCGGCGACAAAGTCCCAGTTGACCAGGCCCCAAAATGCTTCGACGTATTTTGGGCGGGCGTTGCGATAATCGACGTAGTAGGCGTGTTCCCATACGTCGCAGGTGAGCAATGCTTTATTGGCAGTGGTCAGCGGTGTGGCGGCGTTTGAGGTGGAGACGAGTTCGAGTTCGCCCGCTGGCGTTTTGACCAACCATGCCCAGCCTGAACCAAATGTGGTGACGGCGGTTTTGGCAAACTCTACTTTGAAGTTGTCAAATGAGCCCCATTTCGCGTCAATCGCTGCGGCGAGTGCGCCGCTCGGTGCGCCTGAGCTGTTTGGTGTGAGGCTGTTCCAGTAGAATGTGTGGTTCCATACTTGGGCGGCGTTGTTAAACACGCCACCTGTTGATTTTTGCACGATTTCTTCAAGGCTTGAGTTTTCGAATTCACTGCCTTTGATGAGGTTGTTGAGGTTGTCAACGTAGGCTTTGTGGTGACGGCCGTGGTGGATTTCGAGTGTTTCTTGTGAAATGGTTGGTGCGAGTGCGTCGATGGCGTATGGCAATGCGGGGAGTGTGTGTTCCATTTGTGTTCCTCTATGTGGTTGTGAAAGTGGGTGAACTTATTTGGCAGCGCTCTTGGGTTCAATGTGGTTGACCGTTGAAACCACCTGTCCGTCGGCAAACTGGATGCGGATGCCGTCGCCTGCTTGTAAACTGTCTGCATTATAAACGATGCGGCCGTTTTGTGTGCGCACGTAAGCGAAACCACGCGCGAGAATGTGCTCTGGGTTGAGCTGTTTGAGGTGGGTGATGCGTTGATTTAGTTGCGTTTGTTTTTGTGTGCGGTTGCGCTTTTGGGCGTTGGCGAGTGTGTGTGCGCTGCGCTGGAGCATTTGTGCATGGTGGTTTAAGTCGGGATGTGCACGCTGCCAGCGTGTGTTGAGCTGGCTGTGTTCAAAATGACTGCGCTCTGTGTGTCGGGTCATGGCGAGTTGCATTTGCTTGAGCTGTTGTGCCAGCTTTTGGCGATTGTGCTGTGAGCGCTGCGCGGGTGTGAGCAAGCGCAGTGTGGCGTTGTCCAGTTGTTGCTCGGCGGTTCGGGTGTGTTGCGTGAGGTGGCGTTTGAGTTGCGCCAGTATTTGATTCAACTGATTGTGCCGCTCGTCGATGCTCGGCGTGCTGATGAGTTCGGCGGCAGCGGTCGGTGTGGCGGCGCGGACGTCGGCGACAAAGTCGGCAATGGTGGTGTCGGTTTCGTGGCCAACACCGCTGATGGTTGGCAAGGCTGAGGCGTGGATGGCTTGTGCGACTTCTGCTTCGTTGAACGACCAAAGGTCTTCAATGCTGCCGCCACCGCGCACGATGAGCAGTGCATCGAGTTTTTTGTTTTGGTTGGCTTGACGGATGGCTTGGGCAATCTGTGTGGCGGCGTTGGTGCCTTGTACCAATGTGGGGTATAAAAACACCTCGATGTGCGGTGCACGACGTTGCAATGTGTGCATCACATCGCGCAGAGCGGCGGCTTGCGGTGAGGTGATGAGGCCGATGGTGCGCACAAATGACGGCAACGGTTTTTTATCATCAAACAGGCCTTGTTTGTGTAGCTCGTCTTTGAGTTTGAGAAAGCGCTCGTACAAGTTGCCCAGTCCTGCCCGCTTCATGGTTTCGACGGTGAGCTGAAAGTCGCCACGCGGCGCGTATAAACCAGCCAAAACCTGTGCTTCGACGGCATCGCCTTCACGCGGTGCGAAGCCAAGCAGTGTATTTTTTTGGCGAAACATCACCGCGCGCACTTGCGCTTTGTCGTCTTTGAGCGAAAAATACCAATGGCCGCTGGCAGCGCGGGTGAGATTTGAAATCTCACCTTTGACCCAAAGCAGCGGGATTTGGCGCTCGATGAGTTGGGCGACGCGGGTGTTGAATTCGGTGATGGTCAGGCTGGTGGACATGGCAATTTCAGAGTTGAACAGATGCGACATGATAAAGGATTTGTGGGGTCTGTGGTTTTTGCAGTTTTTAATGCCACATAAATCGCTGTCAGCCAGACACAATCGATGACCAGTACGTAAAAAAGCCGCAAATACGGGCATTTGGGTTATACTTCATTGTTAAAAAAATTGCGGTTGCTACTTAGCGCGAATTTGGT